>JAOAHD010000015.1 GCA_026415395.1 Candidatus Binatia bacterium
CGGTGTCGCCGTCGGCCGCAAGTCGAGCAAGACGATGTCCTTGAACGCCTCGATGTACCCCGGAGCCGTGGGGATCGACACCCACGCGCGCACCCTCACGGTCTGCCCTTGCAATGCCGAGGCGTACTTCACGCACGACAACGCATCACCCGGTTGCGCGTTCACCTGGAAGCTCAACCGGCAATTCGGTGGATCGCCAATCAATGCCGGACTCGTCACCGACACTCCCGCCACCGGCGTCACCAGCGAGAAGTTCACCGGTATCCCGTTCATCGCTGCCACACCACTGGCGTCGGTGACCAAGGCCGTGATCACCATGCTGAAGGTGCCGTCACCATTGTTCGTCACCCCAAGCACGTTCTGCTCGATCAGAATGTGCGCCGCCACAGGCGTCGGAGTGGGAGTGATCGTCGGTGTGTGGCTAATCGTCGGTGTGTGGGTGGCGGTCGAAGTCGGCGAGAGTGTGGGTGTGGGCGTCGAGGTGTGCGTCGGCGTGGCTGTGGGGCGTAGGTCGAGCAAGATGACATCGCGGACATCTTCCACATAACCCGCGGGCTGGCTCGGAGCACTCACCCGCGCCCGGACCCGTACCGTCTGCCCCTGCAATGCCGCAGCATACTTCACGCACGACAGGGCATCTCCAGGCTGCGCCGTCACCTGGAAGCTCAACTGGCAGTTCGGCGGCTGACCCACCAGCGCCGGACTCGTCAGCGACACACCAGCAACTGGGCTCACCAAGGAGAAGTCCACCGGGATGCCGTTCATTGCCGCCACACCACGAGCGTCCGTCACCACCGCCGTGATCACCATGCTGAACGTGCCGTCGCCGTTGTTGGTCACACCTAACACATTCTGCTCAATGTGAACAAACGCCACCTCAGGCGTCGGCGTCGGCGTGATGGTCGGCGTGGGGGTCACCGTTGGCGTGGCTGTGGGTGTGGATGTCGGGGTTGCCGTCGCCGTGAACGTTGGAGTCCAGGTGAAGGTCGCGGTTGGAGTTGTGGTCGCTGTGGGTGTCGCCGTCGGAGTTGCGGTGGGAACGGGCAAAAATTGCACGAGTCTCGACAGGCTCACAGAGCCGTTACCACCTGGGGCATCCGAGCTTTGCGGTGAGGACACGTCGACCTTGAGGCTTCCTACTTCCGGACTCGTAGCCTGCGGGTCGTTGTCGGACAGAACAAAACGGAACCGGCTCAACCCATCGACGATTCGGTTGTTCGTAAACGCATCTGGAATCACGATGTCGGTGATCCCTAGCAGTTTTCCTCGGGTCCCCTCGTAGCTCACCGTGATCCGTGACCCACCAACGAGCGGGTTCCCAACTCCCGGCCTCCCTAAAGGATCCGGGTTGTCGCTCACGATCAAGGTGAATTCTCGCGCACCACCGGCGGGAATCGGGTCCAGGGTTAGCGGGAGAAGGACTGCAGTAGTTGGTCCAGAAAACGTCGAACAGGTGGAAGCGAAGACCAGCATCTCATCGTCGCAAGTGCGGACATCCCCCACCTGGTCAATGTCCCAACGTCCGTTCCCGTTCACGTCAATGAACGTCTCCCCCTCGTTGTACGTGCCGTCGCAGTTCTCGTCGAAGAACGGCTCCGCCAGGGGCAGCACGTCGTCGCCTTCGTCACAAATCCCATTGTTGTTATTGTCGAGGAAGGGGCGTTCCCCCCGCGTCGTAGCCAAAGTGGCCACCGTACCATTTGCCGGCACGGGAGCTTGCGAGATGAGCGTCGCACTCGCCTGCCCAAGGCTGTTCGTCGGCGTTTGGTTGCCAATCGCACCACCGTTGGTTGTGAACGTGACCACCGTCCCCGGCGGCACTGGATTTCCGAAGCGATCCGCAACGAACGCGGTCATTTGGTTTTCGAGGCCGAAGCTCACCCGCCCAGCGATGTTGTTGAATTCGCGTGCCAAACTGAAATGGCGTTGCGACGGAGGCCCGCCCAAGACCTGAACTGCAGTCGATCGAGTAACCAACGGCGGGTCAACCGAGAACACCTGCGCGGTGACTTGTAAGGGCAGGGCGCGGCGGCCTGTGGTTACGACCGTTCTTACCAGGCCATCGCTGTCGGTGACCTGCTGTCGTGGGCTCACGCTTTCGCCCGAGACTTGTGGCAACGAAAAGACCACCTGCACGCCGGGCAACGGATCACCCTTTCGGCTCTTTACGCGGAACGTGAGGGTAGCCTGCTCTGGCAAACCCGATCCGCGCACACCGAGCGTTTGGGTAGACGCGCCGACAAACTCCAAGGCACCCGCTTGATCGCCTTCACCTGGAGTGGGTGTCGGCGTACCGGCCACATTGAGCACGGGCACGCTGAGATCACTGAGTCTGACTCCACCTCCGTTAATTCTGAGGCTGAGCGTGCCACTGGGCGTACCCGCCGGAACAATCAACGTCGCTACCGCTTCACCGTTAGCGTTCGTGAGAGCGGAACGGTCGATGGATCCAATGCTCGTGCTGAAGCGGATCCGCACGTTTTCCACGGGCTGACCACGGTCATCCACTGCAGTCACCCTCACCAGTGCCGTCCCCTCATTCACGTCATCCACTCGGATGGTAAACGGCTGTACCACAGCGCTGAGGCTGCCAATGGAGCCTGGCAATGTGACTACTTCGCCGCTCACCGCGTTGACCACACCACCGGAACGAGCACGGATCCAGACCTCCGTACCCTGCAAATGCGGTGGGAACTTGAGGCACGTCACCGCATTGCCCGGTTGTGGCACCACCGGAATTCCGGTTTGCGACGGGAACTGCGATACGTCGCAAGGCGGGAGCGAGTTCGTGACGGCTCCATTGGTAATCGCGACTGCGGCCGCTGGGTCGGACTCATCCGGCACACAGGAGCCACCGCCGCACACAGCATCACTGGAACACGGGGTGCCGTCGCTCGGGCCGCCCACGCACTGGCGCCGCAGCACCACTTCGAACACCACCGGCGTGCCATCCTCAACAGCGTTGCCCTGCTGATCGACCAAGCTGGCGCTCAGAGTGCTCAAGAAGGTCCCGTCGTTATTCTCGACGAAGCGCGGGTTCAGCGACAAGCGAATCCGCGCCACCGGACCCGCAGAAATCGCCACCAGCGGCTGCTTCTCGATCAGCGCCACCGCGCTTCCGTCGGAAACCGTGTCCACGCAAGCCTGCACAGTTACTGGGCCGGTTTGTGCACCGGCTTTGAGCTGGACGATGGCAAACCCAGCGCTGTCAGAGATGGCGAACGGCGCATCGATGGCACAGCGCGACTGCGTGTCCGGAGGCACCGGTGTGGCTTGCGTTACCGGTAAAATCACCGCGCCGGGAGCGCTCTCCGCCGGAACCACGCTAAAGTAGACGCGCACACCCGTGAGCGGCTGACCATTGTTATCCAGCACGCGTGCCGAAACGGAACTCAGATCCGTGCCTCCGGTACCAGCGGCCTGAATACGCGCAGGGCTGGCGGATAACAGCAGGGACGCGGGTTTGCCGGGAGGCACATTCGGCAACTTGCCGCCGGGCGGAATCCGGCCTTGAACCACAGTGATCCGGGTTCGGGCCGTCACACCTCCGGCCAAAGCAGTAACGAAGAAATCCTGTTCGAACGTTCCCGCCGGTACGCGCAACAGCGAAGTGGCCACTCCGTTTTCCGAACCGAATGGTCGGGTAACTTCGACCAACGGACTGACCTGCCCGACTTCAGTGACGAACAAAACGTTAATCTCGTTCATCGGCTGATTGTCGGAATCAAACACCGAGGCCTTGAGGTTAACGTTCGTATCTACGGCATTGCCCACAGTAGACGGGTCCGCTTCGAGCACTACGACCGCCACGGGCTTCGTGCTTCGGCCGGAAACCACCGTCACTCCAACTTCGCCCGTTTTCTCGCAAGCCGAGGCAATCACCCGCAAATTGCCGATTGCGGTACCTGGGGGGATGTCCAGTACGGACGACGCCATGCCGGAGCTGTCCGTAGAGCGCACCAGCTCGCGGAAGGTGGCCACACGCGGCTGTACATCGAACAAAATGTTGGCATTGGGCACCGGCCGATTGTCCCGGTTAAATGCCACCGCCGTAATCAGTGCCGCACCACCGGTTTGCGAGCTCACCGACAGGGTGTCTGTTTGCACGATAATGGCTGCCAAGTCCTCACACGGCCGTGGGGTTGGGGTCTGCGTTGGTGTCGCGGTGAATGGGATCGGCGTGGGCGTGGGCCGCGTCGGGGTACCGAAGGGGGCCTGGACAAGGATCGTTAGGCTCACACTCAGGCCCGCTAAGGGAGAATTGGGCGCACCGCTGACGCTGAGCGCGTATCGGCCACCAAGATTGGCAGCGACTCGGCCGCTTAAACTCCCGTCTGCACCGGTTCGTCCCTCGGGGTCGCTCAGAGCAAATACGTCAAGAGCGGTCTCCACCACCAAGGGAATGTTTGCCAGCGGACGTCCCGCCGCGTCGCGAGCAAAGACGGAGAAGGCGGTGGACTGATTCCCGACCAGGGTGATCTCTTCTACGCGCAAGGTCAGCGAGCCGGCATCGTTTGCCGCCGTGCGCTCGTTGCGGCTGGCGCCGCTGCGCACTGGGGTGCTGGTTGCAGGCGCACGGGTAAACCCGGGCAAGGACGTGGGCGTAGAGTTCGCACTGCTATTCCCTCCGCCGCCTCCCCCACCGCAGCCGTTCACAATCCACAGGCTGCTGATGACAACTGCGACTAAAGCACCATGCGCCTTGCCGGGTCTCATAGCCCCTCTCCTCACTCCACCTTTTGCAGTCTCACTGCGTCGGCTGCTGGATCGACAGGCACTCCTCGACGGAGTTGCAGCACAGCTGTCCTGTCGTGCAGTTACAGAAGTTGTCGAAGGTTACCGTGTACCCAGCAGTGGCTCGGTACACATTGCCTGCGGTGTCACGCGCAAAAAACGTCAACAGCACCGGTTGAGCTTCGCCGTACACCCGTGGTTGCACGCCGGCTTTTGCCAAAAAGTCCGCCAACAGCACGCCCGACACGACGGTGTCCGTGAAGTTGCAAGTCCCTCTCACCGTGCCGACCAAACAATCGTCAGAACTCGAGCAAGCGCGCTGTGCCGCATTTGAACAACGACCTCCAATTGCGGTGGCGGCGATGTTTTGGGTGATGTCTCCGAGTCCGGTGCGAGAGTCCTCGAAATGGATGCGCACCTGGAACAGGCGCAGATCGAGTTTTTGATCGTTACGGATCACCACATTCAACGCCGTTTGGGTGAACAGCTCCTGACTGATTTGAATCTGGCCCCCGCCACCACCACCGCCCCCACTGGCAACGCAGAAATTCTGTACCACGTCCACGTCGGCGCTGTTGGGTCGCACCATGTCGGCCTGGTTGATCCCCTCACCAGAAAATCCCACCACGCGAAAGACCAGCGAATCTTCGCCATCCACCGCATCGCCGCTGGAGCCGCAGCTGGCGGCAACGAGCGCCGTAACCAGTGCCAATCCCAATGAGGTTAACCACCGCATGGACCCTTCCCTCCTGGCTTCGCCAACACCGCCCGGTCGGCGAGTTCGATGATCTCTTCGTTGGTCAAAAACACGAAGCGCGTCTTCCCGAGGTCTTCCAAACCCACAAACTTAACCTTGCCCCCTTGCACCTTCTTATCGAGCTCAATGGCCGCGGCGAGTTGGCGCCGATCGACGTCGCCGGGCAATGCCACCGGCAAGCCAGCACGTTCCAGCAAGGAGTGCAGGCGATGCACCACCTCGAAGGAACAAAGCCCCAAAGCCGCACTCACACGCGCTTCTGCGACCATACCAATCGCAACCGCTTCTCCGTGCAGGTAGCGCTGGTACGAAGTCGCACTTTCCAACGCGTGGCCGATGGTGTGCCCAAAATTCAGCACCGCACGCTCGCCGCTTTCGCGTTCGTCGCGCTCGACAACGCCAGCTTTGAGTTCACAGCAGCGGCGCACGACACGCACGAGTAAAGGCAAATCGACAGCTAGAATGCGCTCGAGCTCCCGCTCGAGCAGGGCGAAAAATTCCGCGTCGAAAATGGCACCGTACTTTACCACCTCCGCGAAGCCGGCCAACAATTGGCGCCGCGATAGCGTGGTCAGCGTGCACACGTCGATCAAAACCCCGCGGGGTTGGTAAAACGCGCCGATCAAGTTCTTACCGCGCGGATGATCGATGCCGGTTTTGCCGCCCACGCTCGAATCGACTTGCGCCAGCAAGGTCGTGGGCAGTTGTACATACGGGATCCCGCGCAAGTACGTGGCGGCGGCAAAGCCAGCAAGGTCGCCAATCACCCCGCCGCCCAAGGCAAAGAGCACGGAGGATCGCTCCAACGCTGCGTCCACCAAGCGGTCGTAAATCAAAGCGAGCGACGCCAGGTTCTTGTGTTCTTCGCCGTCCGGCACTTCGATTTGCACCGGCTCGAACCCCACTGTACGCAGGCTCTGCACCACGATGTCGGCGTAAAATGCGCCAACTACGGGGTTGGTGACGACCGCACATTTGCCGGGCGAGCACAGCTCCTTTGCCCAAGAGCCGGTATGTTCGAGTAGGTGCTCCCCAATCGTGATGGGATAAGACCGATCTCCCAAGCCAACCACGATTTGCACACGCGCCGCCGGAGCAGCGTGATTGTTCACCGGCGCGGTCATACCGACAGCTCCTTGGGATCCAGAACGGTGCCAAGGTATGCGAGAATTGCTTCTGCCACCTCCTCGGGCGACCGTGACGTTGTGTCGATACAAATGTCCGCTTGAGCATAAGCGGCCGCTCGCGCGGCAAGCAGCGCTTCGATCTGCTCGCGCTTATCCGCACGTTGCAGCAAGGGACGCGAGGTATCCGCCGCTGTGCGCGACAAAATCGCTTCCACGGAGGCAGTGAGACACACAACCGGTCCGGCTGCCCGCATCCGAGCGAGGTTCTCAGGGTCGACGATGGCCCCTCCTCCCGTGGCAACGATCGCATCCTCGGCAAGGGCAGTAACCAGCTCTTCGCGCTCGAGTTGGCGAAACGCCCTTTCCCCGTAGCGCGCAAAGATCTCCGCAACGGACATGTTCATGCGCTGCTCGATACGTTCATCGAGGTCTATGAAGGTTTTTCCGAGGCGTTCCGCGAGGATACGCCCCACGGTGGATTTGCCAGTTGCCATAAAGCCGGTGAGAGCGATGGTTGTCATGGCGCGTGCACTCGTTTCACGTAGCGAGGCGTCTAACCCTCCGATGGAGCCCCCGATCGGTTACGCCACAGTTCCTCGGCAGTGGGCAAGTTCGCTCCGGGGGTGCCTAGAATCCGGGGTGTCAGGAACACGAGAAGGTCTTCGCGGCGATCGCTCTTGTTGAAGTTGCGGAACAACCAACCAATCCCTGGAACATCTTTCAAAAACGGGATACCTGTCCGAGTCTCGGCAAACGTGTCGCGGTAGATGCCGCCGAGCACGATAGTTTGTCCGCTCTTCACCAGGATGTGCGAGTTAGCCTCCCGGGTGATTTCCGTCGGAATTTGATCCACGGTTCGGGCAAAATCGGCCTGACTCGACTTGGTCGACATGTCGAGCAGAACAAACCCGTCCGACGACACCTGCGGCGTGACCACCAGGATTATGCCGGTCTCGATTTTCTCGGTGGCCGCAGAAGCCGCCCCAACCGCGCCGCCGGCCCCAGTATTGATGATTGTGCCTGTGCTCGGGAGGCGCACACGGATGATGGTGAGGCTCTTGATCGTTGCCGGAACGTTATTGAGGGTGACCACGCGCGGGCGCGATACAACCCGAGCCTTGCCCTGACGCTCGAATGCGCTCAAGCGCATGTCCAACGCGTGGGCACCATCCAACGACCCCAAGGCCAGATTCAACGCACTGCCGCTGTTGGCGACCGATTGCGCAGCAGGGAAGTCGGCAATGAACGGCACGCCACTTGTCCCGGAACCCAACCCTGCCCCGCCGACACCGATGGTACCTGGGAAGTTTACGCCGGTGGGATTGCCGGTCGCCGGCCCAGCCAGGTAGCGATAACCCCACTGCACACCGAGTTCGCGCGCAAAATCGGTCGTGGCCTCAACAATATTCGATTCAATCAAGACTTGCGGGGTTTGGACATCGAGACGGCGAACAACCTCCTTGGCATTCTCGATGCCCCGCTGGATATCGCGCACGATAATGGTGTTGGAAAGCTCATCGACAAAGACGCTACCCCGATTCGTCAGCACTCCCGCCTCCTGCACCGTAGCGCGTGCTCCCGCACCCGTCGCACGGCTGGCGGCCGCTCCGCTGATGATGTCCGCCAAGTTCTTGGCCTTGGTGTAGTTAACCTTGATGTACTCGACCTTGAGCGGCTCGAGGACTTTGGCTGCCTCCAATGCCTTCTGTTTTTCTTCGCGCTCTTCTCGCAGGCGTTTGACGGTGGAGATGCGAATGACGTTGCCTTCTTGCACGCTTTCCAAGCCGAGGGTCTGCAGGATAATGTCGAGCGCCTGGTCCCAGGGGACGTCGTGCAAGCGCAAGGTCACCTTGCCGCGCACATCATCGGTGGCGACGATGTTGAGCCTGCTCACTTCGGCAAGCAACCGCAGGACGTTGTGGACATCGGCATCTTTGAAGTCCAAGGATACGCGCTGTCCCACATATGCTGGCTTCGCCCCGGTGGCCGTGCGCGTCTCGGTGGTTTGCACCGCCGGAGACGGTTCTGGCTGCTGCGGCGAACGGGCAGGCATGGGCTCTTCTTCCATCACGCCTGCAATGACACCGACGCGGTGCGAGTAAACCAACTCTTCCTCAATTGGCTTCGTACCCCCAGTGGGTTCCCCGATAAACACGACCACTGTCGAATCTAGGTCACTCACTGTGTACGGTGGAACCTTAGACTTGAGGTAGGCCGAAACCCGCAGGTTGCCTTGGCTCGACTGCAAGCGCACTTCTTTAATCAGCGGGTTCCGCCGGACAGGCAGTCGCTCGACAACCCCGGGCCGCACCTTGGGAGAAGTGATTTCAATTACCAACCGCGGCGGGCTGTCCAGCGCAAGGTGGGTCACTGCTTGCGGGCGCCCGCTCAGCTTCAAGAACATCCCCTCTTGCCCGTTGTCGCTCACCACCCGGAGTTCCCTGAGTTCGAGCGAAGGCGAACTCTCGAACCCGGTTCCTTGCGGTGAGATGTCTTCGGAGGCCGGCATCGTTTCCGTGAGTTGGCCTCCTTGCTCAGCGCCACCGAGAGGAGACGACACCGACGTCAACGGCGGCTCGACTTTTTCCACCGTTGGCCGACTACATCCGACGACACCGAAGAGCAGTACTCCTCCGACAAGCCCGCAGCGAACCGCAACCGACCCATTCCCTTGCATCATTTTCTCTCCCGTCCTGGTTGGCTCGGCCCCTCTTCACTTGGGGTTTCCATCACAATCCGATTGACCTGTTCGTTGCCGTAAAAGTCGACGGCCTTTTCCTCGACAATGACCCGCCGCGGTTCGATTGCAGCAACGACTCCATTGTTGCGGCCAATGGGTGTGCCAATGGTCACGATAAAACCCATCCCGGCACCGTCCTCCACCATGGCACGAGGGGGGTTCATCTCCCACATTGTGCCCACGACGGTGAGCTGCCCGAGGTCGTACCGCTGCAATGGTGTCAACTCAACATTTTCGGGTTCGCGCCGCCGCAGGTCCAGCAAAAACGGCCGGAACGGATCCCTCCGTCCTGCCGGGTTATAGGGGCGAGCCTCCCCGTCCTCTGCCGCCACCGTTCCGCCCGAGGTCTCCCCACGGGCCGCCTCGCACAGCACGACCGCCAACACAGACACAAGCGTACAGAGGCCCATGCGGGACAAAGCCTGCCGCCAGTTCACGGCTTCCCTCCTCGTTCCTTCTCCCGTTGCTTTTTGATGCGCTCTCGTTCTGCATCGTCGAGGAAACGAAATGTCACGGCCGCGCAGGAGGTATCCAAGACCACCTCCGCCCCTTCGATCCTCTGCGGAGCTTTCATGGACACGCCGGAAACATTCACGATCCGGGGCATGCGCCCGACCTTGTCGAAGAACGTCGCCACTTGGTGAAAGGTGCCGCGCACGACGATGTCGACAGGAACGGCGGCGTAAAATTCTTCGTACTGCTCTTCCCGCTGCTTGAATTGCACAATCTCCAGGCCGGACTCGATCCCCAACGACGACACCGCACTCAAGAGCTCCGGAATCTCTTTCGTGTCCGGCAACTGCGCCAAGGCCTTGCGCAAATCACCGTCGAGTTTCTGCACCTCCTTCTTCGCTTGCTCGAGGTTACCCACCAGTGCTGCCTTGCGGTCGCGATCCCGCTGCAACTGTTCCAGCCGCCTACTTTTTTCCTCTATCTGCGCTTCGCGGGGCCAGTACAAAAAGTACGCATACAGCAGCACCACCCCAGCCACCGCACCAACGATGGCTAGGATCCGCTGGCGCGGGGGCAGTTCGAGAATCCGTTCGATGAGCGCGTTCACGGCAACCTCACGCTGGCTTTTTCTGTTCGGCGGGCGACGGCGCGCCGTTCTTTCCCCGCCGGCCGACGTAGTCGAGTAACGCCTTGATTTGGAATCGCTTGAGGGAGGGTCCTGCCGGTGCTCCCGGCTGAGTTACCGCTTGCGCGGTTTCGACCAAGTCGACCTCGTAGAAATAATTTGATTGCTGCAGGCGTCGCATGAATTCCGCGATTGTTTGGTTGTCGATTGCTAAGCCTTGAATGGAAACCACCCCGCCGGATTCCGTAAACTCCGTGAGCCACAGCTTCTCCGGGGTGGCATCGCTCAGGTCCTCCAGCGCGCGCACTGGGCCCACACGGCGCCGTTTCAGTTGCTCGATCACCTGCAACTTTGCCTGCAGCTCCGCGCGTTTTGCGTCTAGGTCCTTGACTTCTTTGGCTTGCTGATCCAGTCGCGCAATTTCCTGCTGGAGCTTTGCGATATTCTCTTCGAGCTCGGCTAAACGCCGCCCCTGGAGCGTGTACGGTAGCGCCATGGCTAACAACACAACGATGGTGGTCAAAATCGCCAAAGAAATTTGGCGACGGCGCCCGAGGGCTCGTTCTGCCTCTCTGACCGGTAGAAGATTGATGCGGATCATTTGTCGTTGGGCCTCCGCGTTGCCAGTCCCACAGCAACGGAAAATTCCGCCGCGCGCCGCAATGCAGCTTCGCGGTCGACATTTTCTCCCAAAACCAAATGCCCGAAGGGATTCGCTACCTCCACAGCAACCCCCATACGCTCGGCAAGCTGAGCGGCCATTCCTGGCAACTGCGCCCCGCCGCCGCTTAGAAAAATGTGATCAATCGTCTCGTCACCCGAGCTCATCCAAAAAAACGTCAGGGCGTGGTGGATCTCGTCCACTACCGCAGCCGCGGCCGCCTCGATCACAGCCTGAGCGTGCTCGGCGAGCTCGTGATCCATCGTCTTGCCCGTTTTCAACGCTTCGGCTGCCTCGAAGGATACGCCTAAATCCTGCACCAGGCTCTCGGTGATGTCGCGCCCGCCAACCGCAACGTCGTGAGTGAAAGCACACTGCGCATTTTTAATGATGTTGATGGCGGAGTAGCGCGCGCCGATGTTGACCAAGGCCACCGTGCCAGTCGGCGGCACCTCGTAACTGAGTTCGAACATGTTGCCGAGGGCGAAATAGTCTACATCCACGACCACCGGCAGCAGCCCGGCTAAACGCAACGTTTCGGAATAGCTCTGCACGATGTCCTTCTTGGCTGCCACGATGAGTACGTTCGCACGGTCCCCTTCCCCATAGTCCGTGACCTGGTAGTCGAGGTTCACGTTATCCAATTCCTCAGGGATGAAGTTCCCCGCCTCGAGCAAAACGGCAGCCTCCATCTCCTTCTCACTCTGTGCCGCCATGGGAAAACGCTTGATGATAACGGCCGGTCCTGGCACTGCAGTGATCGCTTTTTTGCCACGGAACCCGTACTGGGCGTGCGCCGCTCGGATCAGCTCCGCCACTTGGTCGCTCTCGACGACCATGTTGTTCTGCACGGCGGTCGGCGGGGTGGCCACGGTAGCGAGAGCTTGAACCCGCACCTCCCCGCGGGTTCCGCGCACTTCCAGGAGCTTGATTGTGCTCGATCCGATGTCGACGGCGACGTACGGTTCTTCACCGCGAAACGGATTGATCTCTGACAGAGAAGTGGAGAGCACACGGCTCACACGATCGATCCAGCTTGGCCCAGCCGCCATCGAGCAGTCTCCCTCTTACCGCCACAACCCCGCTTTCCACCCGGTTTCGCTGCCGACTGGCCACGGCCCTTCGCCGCAGCCTCCCCCCTTGGTCCGGCCGAGTATGAAAGCATGTGGCTTTTGTTGTCAACCGCCTCCTACATGAATTTCGCAACCACGAGCCAGGCCTTAAGCGAAATCTGCGCCAACCCATCCAGCGCGAAAGCTTTCGCGCAACAGCCAAGGATTGGAAACCGAGTGGCAAACTTGTACGGGAGAGCGCACGAAAATTCGCCACCCTCCGTAGTTCAAGGGCCCAGGCCGTTGCCTGCACCGACAAGCGCCTCCCCTGACGCTTCGCCGAGCCGAAAAGCTGCCGAAAAAAAGCAACTCGCCCTCGGCCCGACACCTCTTACAGAGGCTTTTTGCGGGACACACGTCCCCACCAAGGGTCAGCGATCCTGCCTGTTGCGCGCTATGACGTACAGCTCCGAAGACCCCTTGCGGGTAGCCTCGGGTCGCGTTGTGGCAACGTTGCCAAATTCTCGCCGTAAACCCGCCAAAAACTCCGGCAACTCGGACCCCATGAACACTTTGATCACCAAAAGTCCTCCCGAGCGAAGCCACCGCCGGGCCAGCTCTACCGCCCGCTCGGCCAACGCTCTCGCCTGGGCTTGGTCGCGCTCCCGGATGCCCGTGAGCTTCGGAGCAAGGTCGCTCAACACAACGTCCGCCAGGCCGCCCAGTTCCTGTTGAACCCGCTCGCCTAATTGGGGATCGAAAACGTCGACGCGGACGATGACCACATGTGGAGCATCGCTCAGCGGCGCGACGGGCTCACGGTCGACGCCAACAACCTTTCCAGACGGCCCGACGATACGCGCGGCCACTTGTAGCCAGCCGCCGGGCCACGCACCCAGGTCGACAACCTTGTCTCCAGGCCGGAGCAGCTTGTACTGCTTTTGCAACTGCTCGAGTTTGTAGGCAGCGCGCGATCTAAGGCCCGCTTCCTTTGCACGGCTGTAGAAGGCGTCTTTACGCCGGTAAGTACTCATTCGGACTGAGGTGCCACCGAAATCCGCGGCACCGCTCTGCAACTACACATCAATACATTCGGTTTTCGCCGTGCGGCCGGTGGCCGAACACTTTGTCCAACCCCGGTCGTGATACCACGTAGTGCAGCGGGCGGAAGATCACCCATTCGAGCGCGAATCCAACAGGGTGGATCAGATACGCGGCTACCCGGATGGGGTGAGTTTGCGTCTCATCAAACTGGTCCTCGGCTTCCGCTCGCACCTGGGGCGCGACCGCAAGGACGAACAGCAGAACCGATACGAGACGGACGATTCGGCGTTTCATTCTCATAACCTCCTGTTCTCAGCCTGACTGTATCCCGATCCAGGGCCGAGTTGAAGCGCTTCCTGGCTACAGACGATAAATGAAAGCTGGCGTCCTGCCATCCCCTTTTGCCGGCGGTGGGAATAGAAGTCATTTGCAAAGCACGAGGTGCAAGCCCCCACATCGACAATGTGTGCCGAAGGCACCCCGGCTTCCTGCAAGATCAGTCGATTGGCGCACCGCAGGTCCACGAATCGACGGCCATCCTCTGCGCATCGAACCGCAGCTCCAAGTCCCGCACGCTCCATCGCTCGCACCACGTCCTCGCCAACCTCGTAACAGCAGGGCCCGATCGACGGCCCGAGCGCCACCCAAATCTCCGCGGGGGACACTTGGCATCGTGTCACCATCACACGCACGGCCTCAGCGAGCACTCGGCCAACGGTGCCGCGCCACCCGGCGTGCACTGCGGCAACCACCTTACCCCCAGAAGCAGCCACCAATGCGGGCACGCAATCGGCGGTAAGCACACAAAGGGCGACTCCCGGAATCGAGGTCACCAAGCCGTCGCATGGTGTCGCTGGCTCGATGGAGTGAGTGTCCACGAGACAAACCGCCACACCATGAACCTGTCGCATATGGATCCACTGGCGGATCCGCGGAAACGACTCCCGCACCAGAGCCCAGTTGCGCTCCACCGCATCCCGTTCGTCGCCCACCGCGAACGAGAGATTTAAGCTCGCGAAGGGCCCGCAACTCACGCCTCCCCGCCGCCCCAAAAACACCGCGCCCGAGAGGGGCGTTGCACACGGCCCTTGCGACACTCGCCAAGAAGGAATGGCGTCGGCACTCATGCAACGAGCGGAGTCAACGAGCTACGAGCGTTCTGAGCAACACATGCGCAGCAATTCTCTCACTTGAGCAGCATTCAGGTCCTCGAGATGGAAGATCATATCGATTGCCCGCTCCATGCGCTCTTTGCGTAGCGTATAGCGGGTCTCGCGACGGAATTTGTCCTCCACTTGTTTGCGACGGTCATCGAACGATCGCCCAAACGCTCCGAAGGGAACCTCCTGCTCCGCCTCGTACACCTTGCCCGAGTCCAGCTCGATCCGCACACGCGCACCAAAACTCATCTTGTGTGTGTTCAGTTGCCGTGGCCCCCACTCGAGCCGCAGGCCGGCCGGAGACCGCCCGCTCGGGTCCAAGCGCACCAGCGCCGTCTCCTGCATCTTTTGTGTCATTCCATCGTCAAGCGATAGCCGCACACGTGCGGCCAACTGCCAAGTAGCGGGATCCTTGATGCGCTCGGGAAGGAATTGTCGCGGGCTCAGCTCCTTGTCCAGAAGCGCAGCAGCCACGCTGTAGGCCACCGAAAAGTTCAGCGTCACCGGCAAGCTCTCCGCTCCCCGCAGATACGGCGCACTCCAGGCCTCCATTCCCAGAGTCAGGGGATTGGTGGCTATTTCGACAGACCGCACCTTGCGGCCGTCGATGTGATGTTGGCGTTGCAGCGACAGCACACAGTCGATGATTGCCGAGAGGTACGCGCACCCGGGGTACACTTTGTAAGAGAGAGTGTCCGACAGCCAGAGTTCGCCCAGGTTTTGAAACGCCTCGCTCAGCGGATGCACAGCGTAGAGCTTGGCAAAGCCGTCCTCGCCGCCCCAAACATCGCTTACCACCCGCATCCCTTGCGCTGCCAGTTGAGCCGCCTGCACCCCGATGGTGAGGGTTTGCGAAGCCAGCACGGCCTTGGCCTCGGAGCCAAAAAACGCAGCGCGAAGAGGCTGCGGAGGCTGGGCAACCGCAATGTTGAGGGCAGCTTGTGTTTTGTCGCTGTCGAGCTCCAGCAGCCGTGCGGCCAGCGCAGCGCCGCCGGCTAGGTGGACGAACGTGCACATTTGGCCATTGAACGGGCCGCCGAGCGCCACGGCCCCCAAGCGCCCACCGATCTCGTTGGACACCAACTGCGCCAGAAGGACTTCCGCACCGGGGCGGTTGTACGTTTCGGCCACGGCCAACGAACCGACCACTGCCGAGTGACCCGTGTGAGCGGCGAAGAGGTAATCGTCATAATCCAAGGCCATACTCAAGGCCGCGTTGGCATAGAGTGCAAAGTGCAGTGAGGTCCGCTCTCCCGAAGGCACGAGCGTAGCCTCCTTGCCACCCGACCATTGCCGAACCGTCCGACTCACCACGCGCCCGGCTTCAGAAAAGTGCCCCGCGTGTATGGCCGCAATACAGCTCAGCACCTGATTCTTGAGCTCTTCCAAAATGCGCCGCGGGACATCTTGTATCCGCAAGCTTGCGACCCACTTGGCGACTTGCTCAGCAACACCCACACGCATACCCGTTTCCCTTCGTTCATTAGTTGGGCAACCGCTTCGGTTTTATGGCAAGGCGGGAGTGTGCGCCACTGGTTTCTGGGCAGCGCCAGCGTAACGAGCACAAATGCCCGCGCTTCGCAGGCACACCACGCAAGGTGCCCTCCCCTGTGCATTTTGCCCCCTTGCCTGGCCCCTGCGCGGCCCCGCTACACACCGGAGGGCGCTCAAATGCCGGGACCTCGTCGTGCCTGCCTGTGGAAGGCGCTGCCCGCACCAACAGCGCCCTTATCAACCACTCGGACCGCTTCAATCGGCATTTGGAGCGCCGCGGTTTAGTCGGGCGAACAGACTGCAGCCGTGCGCTTCAGCATACCGTTGCTGAGCCCTCGGAGCACACCCTCGAGGCAGGCTTTGATCTCGTCGCGGCATTGATGATACGCGTCTGCCCCGCGATCGAAGGGGTCCTCAATGTCCCCTTCCAGGCCCGCGAACGCCTTCCAAGTGAACGCCGGCTTGCCATGAGATTCGGGGAAATGAGTGTGCAGCATCTGCAGTTGAGCCGTGGTCATGGCCAGGATAAGGTCCGCCCGCTCGATGTAATCCCGATGGCGTTTTAAGTCGGTGGAAACGGCATCCTTCGGGAGTTCGATGCCCTCCTCGCGCAACACGAGGCGCGCATCCAAGGAGACCAAGGCACCGTCGCGAGCATACGGGGCAATACCCCCAGAGAGCACTTCCCAAGCACGATCGAGGCCCGTCTCTCTCAGTTTTGCCTTCAGGAGTTCCGCGGCAATCACGCTGCGACACGTATTCGCGTGACAGACCAAAAGCACGATACGCCGTGGCTTCATCAGCAAACGAACGAGCGGGCAGTGGGTAGTACGGGTGGACCCACTGCCCGCCAAATGAAATCAATACCCAGAAGGTTAGGATCCTTGCAGCACCGACGCCAGGATGGGACCCATGTCTTCCTTTGCCGTGAGCCCTTTCGCTAGCTCCGCTTTCAAGGCTTGACCAAGCTCGGCCGCATCCCACACCGCACGCTTGGACACCTTCCCCACAGTATGCCACCCCTTCATCAGCCACACGGTGCCAGCGCCAACGCGGAAGACCTCACCGTGCACGTTTGCAGCATCATCGCTAGCCAACCAAGCCACCAACGGTGCCACATGAGCTGGGGAGAATGGGTCGAACTCGCCCTCCTTCGGCTGCTGTCCCATGATTGCAGCAGTGGACGGAGTGGCATCGACCGTTAGCCGGGTGCGCGCAATCGGCGCGATGGCGTTCGCCGTGACCCCGTACTTCTGCATTTCCTTGTCCACGATGATGGCCATTGCCGCGACGGCTGCCTTGGCGGAGCCATAGTTTGACTGGCCGACGTTTCCTAACAAGCCAGCATCCGATGAGGTGTTGATCAGCCGGCCGTTCAGGATATTGCCCTTCTTATGTTCCTCGCGCCAATACTCGCAGGCATGGCGCGCCATATTAAACGAGCCCTTCAAGTGCACGGCGATCACTGCGTCCCAGTCCTCTTCGGACATGTTGAAGATCATCCGGTCACGCAAAATGCCGGCGTTGTTCACCACGATGTTGAGTTTGCCGAAGTGATCCAAGGCGCATTCGATCATGCGCTTCGCCCCTTTGAAATCGGCTACGTTTTCCCCGTTCGCCACCGCCTCGCCACCCATTGCCTTGATCTCGGAAACCACCTGCTGCGCCGGCGTGTCTGTCGGCTGCCCACTGCCGTCGAAGTGCGCTCCTAAGTCATTGACCACAATCTTCGCGCCCAACTTGGCCATGAGTAGCGCCTCTTCACGGCCAATGCCTCGGCCTGCACCTGTGATGATTGCCACTTTTTCCTCGAGCAAACGTGCCATTTTACCCTCCTTGTATGCTTTTCTGCTGATTTCACGAGTCATGCGCCACACTGGACGAGGACGTTCACCGCTCCTCCATCCCACCGGGGACGCTCTATCCGGTCGTGGCAGTACCTATCGGCAGCGAAACGCTCCTATGTCTGCTGAAAACACACCTTCTGTCAAGTGAGGAGCCGCCAGCGCGCAACCCGAGTCGGCTCCGCGAACGGCTGGTGCGGGCGCGACCGCGCCTTGAGGCGCAGCACTTTCTCTTTGACTGCCCGCGCCGCGCGGGGTACATGAGTTTTGAGGGATACTCCACATGCGGCAGTTCATCTGGGGTGTGATTTGCGGGCTTGCCTTTTGGTATGCGTACGAGCGGATTGACCCTCCGGCGGTGTTCGACTACCTGACGCGAGCTACCGAATCCGCGGCCAAGGCCACCTCAGGCTACGCAGGTGGCCGCCGCTAGTTCGTCGGGAACGGGTCTGCTTTCGTCAGCCTAGGCTCGCGACAACCACACGTCCGCACCCGGAACGTAGGGCGCGCTTCAGTCGTGCGCGAGCCTCTTCCGGGGGCAGTTTGCCTGTCCGTTGCATTCGCCTGAGTGCCCGCGCCACACAGCGGCCATACTCGCTGAAGGAAGCCCAGCGTTCACCGTCCCGCGGCCCCGCACACGGACAGCTCTGCTCCAAAGAACAACCGGTCGGCCCCACTTCGGAGCCTAACGGAGTCCCGGCACACTGGTCACACGCATCCCCTAACCCATCACCGTCTGCATCCAACTGGTCCGAATTTGCGGCGGCCGGGCAGTTGTCCACGGCCGACGGCACGCCGTCGTGATCCTCGTCCGGAGTCGTTTCATCAGCCCGGCGCGCGAACAACACGACAACGTAAGTGGACTCTCCTACGCCACCTGAGGATAGGACAATGGAAAATTCCTGCGGTGCCCCGTCCCCGAATAACCCATTCGAGGCGATCCGCTGACGGTGCCCACTCGTGAGCCGCACGGGCCTTCCGTTCACTGTGACGTCGAGAACCATCGCTTGGCGTTGCAGGCCTAACCTTTGCCAAAACCCGTTGCCCTTGATGGTTACACCCGGGCCACGTAATTCCAGCGATGTAATGCCGACCACCCCGGCGGCGTCGAGCCCGATCAACGAGGTAACATCGAAGCTACCCCGCACCGGTTCCGTGTGGCTTGTTGGCGGAACGCACTTTGTGCACGCCACAGTCACGGAGCTGTTCGGCAGAACATCATAGCGGAGGGCAGCAGCGCCCATTGGCGCTGCCAAAACCCACAGGGTTGCCAGCAGAGACCAGATCCGCCTTCTTTGTGCCGCCAATCCAGCCCGCCCGAAGCCCACGCCTGACACCATCGCTCTCAGAGAACCTCCGGAGGCCTGACCCGAACCGATCCGCGCTACAGAGGGTGCGTCAAAATGGGATGTCGTCTTCTTCCGGGGGCACTGCCGGCCCTTCGCCCGGTGGAACCAACGGTGTGGCCTCAGCTTGCGGCCGTGCGCCACCTCCGCCCAAGAACCGAACGGTTTGGGCAATGACTTCGACCACCTGGCGCTTGATGCCATCCTTGTCATCGTAAGAGCGCGTTTGCAGGCGCCCTTCAACGTAGACCTGCCGGCCTTTCGCCAGGTACTGGCCGCAAGCTTCCGCCTGTTTGCCCCAGACGACGACGTTGTGCCACTCCGTACGTTCCTGGAGCTGCCCCTGCTGGTCCCGCCACTTCTCTGTGGTGGCAACGGAAAACCGCGCCACCGCCTGCCCATTGGGGGTGAAGCGTACTTCAGGATCCCGCCCCAAATTTCCGACCAAGATGACTTTGTTCACCACAATAATTGATTTTTTACCAGAAAATTCGTCAAGGTGTCAATTCACGGAAAGCCTCGCCCCGCGCTGGGGAGAAAAAAGGCCGGGCCCCCGGATGGAGAGGGCCCAGCCTGCGCGATGGTAACCAAAGTAAACCCGTGCCTCCTCGGCCGTCGTCACGCCCCTTCTGCCGTGGCCGGAGCGGCCGCCCAAACAGGCTGACCAGCTCCGCGGCGCGGACCACCCCCACTGGTCACCAGGCCACTCCCAACGTTCGCCAACTGAAAGTCTGGGTATGCGGTCATTCCGTGCTCCACCAGGTCCAAGCCCTCGATTTCCTCATGCTCGGGAACCCGGAGACCCATCACGGCTTTGATCGCAGCCCACGCGAGCAGGGACACAACAAACGTATATGCTCCCACGGCGATCACACCCACGAGCTGCGCCCAAAGCTGGCCAAAGCCACCACCAAAGAACAAGCCGTTCGCTGGCCCAGTCACAGGAGCGGCGCTCGAGTCCGCAAACAAGCCCACCGCCAGAGTACCGAATACTCCGCAGACCAGATGCACCGATAGAGCCCCCACCGGATCGTCAATACCCCAGCGATCAAACGCCAGCACAGAGACAACCACCAACGCGCCGGCAATCAGGCCAATGATCAACGAGCTGCCGACACTCACCCAAGCGCACGGGGCAGTGATGGCGACGAGACCGGCCAGGCAACCATTGAGAATCATCGACAAATCGGGTTTGCCGAGGAGTATGATGGCGGTGAGCAACGCACTCATCGAGGCCGCAGCCGCCGCCGTGTTGGTCGTCACCGCAATGTGCGAGATCGCCTTGGCATCCAACGCCATCGTGCTTCCTGGATTGAAACCAAACCAGCCGAGCCACAACACAAACACACCGATCGTGGCTGAGGTCATGTTATGACCGGGGATGGGGTGGACGCGCCCGTCTCGCCCATATTTGCCAAGACGCGGCCCAAGCAACAACACACCCGCCAGTGCCGCCCAGCCCCCCACGGAGTGCACCACGGTAGAGCCCGCAAAATCCCACATCCCATAACTCGCCAACCAGCCACCGCCCCAGATCCAATGGCCCGTGACTGGATACAGTAAGCCCGCCATGACGAAGGAGAACACCACGAATGAGAGAAACTTGATGCGTTCCGCCACGGCGCCGGAGACGATCGTTGCCGCTGTACCGGCAAACACAAGCTGGAAGAAAAACTTCGCAAGGAGAGGCACTGTGGCCCAGGAAATTGCCTGATACGCGCCCTGATAAGCATCGCCCGTGGCTGGGCTATTGTCCGGCCCGCTCAAGAAGAACAAGCCCTCGGTCCCGAACAACGGGTTGCCGTTGCCAAACATCAAGCCCCAACCAACCACGAGGAAGGCGAGCGAGGAGACCCCAAACACGATGAAGTTCTTTGCCAAGATATTGACCGTGTTTTTGGCACGACATAACCCGCTTTCCACCATCGCGAAGCCGAGGTTCATGAAGAACACGAGCATGGCCGCCACCAGCGTCCACATCGTGTCCATCATGACCTTCGGGTCAGCAAACGGGTTCGCGTCTTCTGCGCCTGCCCGGCCGGCGCAAAACAAGAGCGCCACTGCCATCATGTAGCCCACCGAATGTGCAGCCGAGAAACGGTTCTTGCGCATGACTGGCCTCCTCAGACTGTTAGATCGCATCCACGCCGCGCTCCCCGGTACGGATCCGCACAACTTCTTCCACCGGGAGCACGAAAATTTTGCCGTCGCCGATGCGCCCCGTCTTGGCGGTTTCCTCAATGAGACGAACACAGGCGGCAGCTTTGTCGTCGCTGACCAGAATTTCGATTTTGATTTTCGGCAAGAAGTCCACCACATACTCCGCCCCGCGATAGAGCTCGGTATGACCCTTTTGTCGGCCGAAGCCCTTGACCTCGCTCACGGTCATTCCCTGCACCCCCTCGCGCGCGAGCGCTTCTTTCACCTCGTCCAACTTAAACGGCTTGATGATCGCCTCTATCTTTTTCATCGGTTTTCCCTCGGATGCATTGGTCTCACCCGGAACTGCGGCGCAGGTTAGAAGGAGTAAATGAGCTGCGTGAGGATTTGGTCCTGCCCGCTATTGAGGTTCCCGTCGTGATCGAAAATTTTCGCGCTGGCATTGTCGTGCCGGTATTCGGTACGCCACAGCAGGCCTTCGGTTAGGCGGTACGCGACCGTGGGCGTCACGGCCCAGGCAGTCACGCCGTTGGGCACGCTGGCGATGGCAAAGCGCGATCCGTCAGTGTCGTCGAACACCTCACCGCGCACAACGAACTGTAAGTCATCGGCGAGTTGGGCCACCACGTATCCCGCCCCGCCGTACCACTCCGCAGTCTCTGTCGGGTTGGAAAGCTTGGCGTCCTCCTCACTGCCATAGGTCAACTCGCCCACCAGGGTGATTTGCTCATGCGGCTTCAAGGTAGCCACAAGTGTCGTCAGCGCGCGGCGAGAGTGGCCGTTGTTGCTTTGCTCGGGCCCGTAAATTCCCGAGATGTAGACGTTGAAGAGTTCGCTCGGGGCAACGCTCAAACCGCCGTGGACGCTCTTTCCGTCATTGTTGTCTACCACGTTGTCCCAACCGTTCACGATGCCGAGGTCCAACGACACAACGTCGTTGAATTTGGTCGTCGTCATGATCCCGGTATGGGTGAACGGGATGCCGAAACCAAAATTAAACGAGCGCGTGATGTTGTAGTTGTGATTGTCCCAGTTTTCGATGATCTCGGCGCCGTGCTTGGTGACAAATTTGCCCGCGCTGACCTTAATGTCGAGATCGATGGGAAGTTGGTACGTGAGGTAAGCCTCGCGCAGTTCGATGGAGTTTTGTCGCTCGGTGTTGTTGCTGTTGCTCCAGTTGGTCACCCCGCCGACAACCTCTGCCACTTTACCGAAGTCGAGGTTGACCACGAAACCGACAGACTCCTTCTCTCTTTGCCTGCCGAGATACAGGTTGAACTGATCAAGTTGGAACGAATTGGCGTCGGGATGGAAGACCGCAAGCCCGTTCGCCCGCGAGTCGGGGCTATTGAAGTTGTAGTTGTAACTGCCGGACACAAAACCATGAATGTCGACGCCGAGCGCGGCACTCGCCTTCTCGCGCACGCCCTTCAACTCTTGCTCGAGCTGGGTTACGCGCTGGCTTAGCCCGCGCTCCTGCCCGCCTTGCTCACGCGCTTGCAGACGCTGCTCGAGAGCGCGCACGCGCTTTTCTAGATCGGCCTCACGGCCGTCCGCCCACAGCGGCCTGGCCACCGCTGCACCACAGAAGAATGCCACAGCGAAACCGGAGCGGCCCAACACCAAACTCCATCGGCTCATTTCGCTTAACCTCCCCTCTAAGATTTTGCCCCAATACGCAGGGCGTTTTTAGAGTCAGCAACCGCGATGCCACCTGCGTCCGCTGCACACAAAGCTGGCGTCGACGTGTGACTACCTGTGCGTTGCCCCGCAAACGGAGAGAAGCTGCCAGCTTTAGCGGCAACTGCCCAACTTACGGGCAACGCGAAGCGCATCACCTCTGGCCAAGCTCGCCACCTTACGCCCCTCGGCGCCGAGGATCGCTTTGCCTTTTTGAGAAAGGCTGCCACCGCGGAAACACGCTAAACGGGCAAATACCTCCCGCAAGGCGTGCACTAAGTGGACATGCTCGCCCAGTGGGCGTGCAGTGACCTCAACCGTGCATGGGCTCAGACGTTGCGCGGCCTTTGCTCACGGCTTCTCTTCCACCACGGGTTGGCGAAAGCCGACGCCAGCTTGCGCCAATCGCAAAGATCCACTCGTTCGCCCCACTTACCTCTTTGTTTGTGGTCGCTTGGGCACGAGCACCCGGCGCCGAAGCGTGAGGACAAGTTCGCCGCGCTGATTGCGCGCACGCGTTTCCACGTAAATCACCCCGCGATCAGGCTTGGAGCGGGATTCGGTTTTATCGAGAATTTCGCTTTCCGCGTAAATCGTATCGCCGTGGAATGTAGGCGCGAGGTGTTTGATCGACTCGTACTCCAGGTTGGCAATGGCCGTCTGGCTGATGTCGCGAACACTCATGCCCACAGCGATGGCGAACACGAGTGTTCCGTTCACCAGGCACCGGCCGTGTTGCGACTGGCTGGCAAAGTGTTCATCGAAGTGCAGGGGATTAGTGTTCATCGTGAGCAACGTGAACCAGGTGTCGTCGAAGTCGCGAATTGTCCTTCCTGGCCAGTGGCGAATGACCTCCCCCACGGTAAAGTCCTCGAAGAATCGTCCTTGCGGCACGAATTCTTGCATGGCTCTTTACACCTCCCGACTTTCAAGCTTGCGGCGCAGCGTTGATCGCATTCAAGAGTTCTCGCAAGCGCCCGTAATGCAAGCGGTCGAAGTGAAACACCAGTCGCGGCAGTGCGGCCAGATCGGGTTCGTCCTGCTCCGCGGGCAGCGGCCCTCGCTGTTCAATCCGCCCCCGCACAACGATGTCAGCGAACGAGCGATTCAGTTCCTCTACGTAGGAGGGCGGCAGCGGGCGCTGCAGGCGAATCACGAGCAACTCGCGTACATAGCGGATCGAGTGGAAGACGACGTAAAAGCGCAAAATCTCATCGACCGCCTCGTCGACACTGTCCGTCACCCGGAAGAGTGCAAAGTCCGTGCGGTCGATCATGCCGCGACGGAGCATGTGCTCTTCGACGTAGCGGCGCCAGGTGCTCCAGTACGTGCCCCGCGGGCGATCGAGGAACACAAGGGGTACCGGTCGGGTCTTCCCGGTTTGCAGCAGGGTTAGGGTCTCGAATGCTTCGTCGTGGGTGCCGAATCCCCCCGGGAATAGAACAACGGCATCCGCTTCCTTCAGGAAGAACAACTTGCGGGTGAAAAAGTACCGGAACGACATCAGCTTCGGGTCGCCACTAATGATGGAGTTCGCCTGCTGCTCGTGCGGCAAGCGAATGTTCACGCCAAAGCTGCGCTCGCGCCCCGCGCCGCGCTGGCAAGCCTCCATGATCCCACCACCGGCACCGGTGATGACCATGTATCCACAGTCGGCAATCCGCCGCGCAAACTCTTCCGCCAAGCGAAACACGGGGTCACCGGCTTTGACCCTTGCGGAACCGAAGGTGCTGACCTTCTTGATGTGGCGGTACGGAGCAAAAAGCTTGAACCCCTCGCGCATCTCGCGCAAGGCGCCCGCCGCAATTTTCAGGTCGGGAATGCTGGCTTTATCCTCCGCCAGTTGCTCCACAGTGGTTCGCAACTGACGGATTAAATCTTCCGCAGTGATGCGCGCCATGGCAGAGCTCTGCCATAACGGCAAGGAGCCCGCCATACAACGCAATCTTTCCGCCAAGGGCTGCGAGGCGTGCGACTGAATCCTCTCTGGTTGCCTGGTCGTGGGATCCGGCCCGCGCAGAGCGCACGGGGCTGGTTTACAGCGCGAGAATCCCCGTCGAGGTGCAGCCTCCCGGTTTCATTGCAAGCACGCCTCAAAGTAGCGACGGGTCTCCGCATCCTCGAACCACAAGTACACCCCATAGATCCCACGCGTGAGGAGAATGCGGTAACCCTGTAACAGCGCAGAGCGGAGCTGGTCGAGTGCAGGTTGATTCCGCCGCCGTGCCAAGCTCAGGCTACGGCTCAAACCAGTTTCGTGGACATGGTTTAAATCCACGCTCCAGCCTCCGCTACGAAATTTTACGTCGCCCAGCCACAAGACACCGACCCAGTCGAAGTCGAAGCCACGGACAGCATAGGGGCAACCCACCTCACACAATGGGTCTTCGTGAATCGGAGAGCCCGGTGGCCCCTGAACAAACCACGTGTAATCGCGCGTGGCCTGCGGTACGTAATTCCAAATCTTCGTCCAAACGTGCCGTCTCCCTGCGCGCTCATACGGGATGACAAAATCCTGCTGGTGAGGCGGCAGGCGATGCGGATGCGGGTTGTCGCGTGTTTTCCATTCCCGCGCGTAGCTAGCCAGCAAGCGAACCGAGCGGTGGTGTTGTTGTCGCGTTCGAAGCGCTTCTTCCATTTCCGCCGGGTCATCGAACACGCGGAAATCCAAGGCTAGACGCCAGCGAGAAGCTAGACGCCGCGCCTCAGCCGGATCGCCTCCCCTAAGCACCAATTCGAGCCAATCGACATAGTCCTTCGATCCACCACAGCGGAACTGCGCGTCTTCCAAACTCAGGCGAGTTACCGAGGCTCCGAGTTCTCTCGCCCACCGTTCCAGGTCGGGAATCGAGGTATTCTCCCGGTCACGGAACCCTTGTGAGGGATCCAAAAGAAAGATGGCCACCTTCGAACAGCGAATGATGTGATATCCGAGCGGACCCAGGGTTGGGGCGAATCCGAATTGCCCGCGCCCAGCGACCTGCTCGGGGTTGATGAGCGCGTGCGCTTCGTCAACGATGGACACGGCGTACTGCTCATCGCGTGCGCCGTCTTGAAAAGGCACCCCTAAATTGCGCAGATGCTCCAGGTTTTCTCGCCATTTTTCCGCCGATTTTAAAAACCCTTCGCCGTACCGCCGGCGCTGCCGCCCCACTTCAGTCGTCGAGAGAGGCACAAAGCTGCTCGCAGCTTTCACCACTCCTGAAGCTGCGCTCACTCCGGTCGCCCGCCGCAACAGAGCACGCCAATTCGTCGTTTGGCTCGTCGAGGTAGTCACTAAAACTACTTCACCTTCCCGCCAACGTTCTTGCAAAAACGTGGCCCACAGCTTTGCTGCAATGACTGACTTCCCCGACCCGGGCGGGCCCTCGATGATGATCACCCGCTTTGTCCCCGGCCTGTTGCCAGTGATCAGAGCTTCTTGCACCACGGCGCGCGTGCGGATGAAGGCATACTGTTGTTTGTCCAACAACACGAGCGGAGCGGCGTTGGCGCTCAGGAGCTGTTCCGCCATGGCAGCTACAAAAGACCGCACCTGACGATATGTCCCCTGGACAAAGTCAATCGCAAACTGTTCGGAAGGAGTCGTCAGCATTCCGCGCAAAAAACCAACGAATTCCGAGGCGCGCGGGTACGGAGCCACCGCAAAGCATGGAAACTCACGCACCAACCTATCGTTCGGGGCGCTCTGGTAGATCGGATTGACGTAATCCTCCTCGGTGAAGAGAACGCAGCCGGAGACGGATGCCTCATACTGTTGAACTGCGGAGTGAAAAGAGCGGCAGTACTCCACGTAGCCTCGAACTTGCTCGGACGGGTGTAGGCAAAGGTTCCCTCGATGCAGCACGAGCCCGGGCGCAGGCCCTGGTCGGTCGCCCCAGGTTGACCAATCCTTTAACTCGACAATAACCGCCTGCGGCGTTTCACGCTTCCCCAGTAGAACAGCATCGCACCAAGCCGAAGCTGCAGGCAATCGATACTCGAGCGTGACCGCAGTTGTCCCAGGGAAGAACACATGTATCCCGCCGAGCTCTGGTTCCCCACGTAGGATCCCAGCGAGTTTCGGGAGCGACTGCTCCCAAGCCCGACGTTCCTCGGGGCCCTCCCTCCCAGTGCGCTCTTGCAGCTCGCTCACAAGGCTGGGCAAGTCGCGCTGGACTTTTTCGCAGAATTCCATCACCGAAAACAGCATTTCGCTCCCCCCTCCCCATCTTTCGAACTAACCTGGAGATCCCTCTCCGCTGGGTCCTGCACCACTCCAGTATAGCCAGCAAGCAAAACATGCAATTTCCGGGCGCGCAGCCATTTCTCCCTAAGCGAGCGAAGACACTGTCCTTCCTCGCTACTGCCTGAGAATACCTACCGGCACCAGTGCTTTTGGCCCGGCACACCGGTCGCGGTTATCGGTCAACATGATGCGGCCTAGCGTCGCACGGGTCCCGATATTGCGACCGAAGCCAATAAACACAGCGTCCTCATCTCACCTCCGTTGGGCATCGCGCGAACGAGAGGATTTCCATTGATGGGAAGGGCGTGCTAGCGGCTGAGTGAGTCATGCCCAGGAAGTCCTTCGGAGCGCACCGCTGCTGCACGTTCATCGCCACCGTGTGCATTTGCATATTCGCCTGCGGCGCGGACAGTGATCCTCCGGCGCTCGACGCCGCCACACGACTGGGGGAGACAATCGCCGTCAATACCCACTATGGCACGCGCGGCTCCGTCGACCGCGCGGCGCTGGCGCTGCTCCGCCGCGCCGGTGTGAAAATCCTCCGCAATGATCTCGATTGGGCACTGATTGAGCGCGAGCCCGGCAACTACGATTTTTCCGAGGCGGACGAATTGGTAGAGGCGGCGACGGCCGAGCAACTGCGGGTTTGGTTCATCCTCGCCTATGGCAATCGCTTGTACGGTCCCGACCGGGCGGTGTTGACCGATGAGGGACGTCGCGCCTTCGCAGCCTACGCGGGCGCGGCCGCCGCGCGCTATCGGGGCCGGCATTTTTTCTGGGAGATCTGGAACGAGCCTAACCTGCCAACGTTTTGGCGGGGTGAAGGCCGTGGACCAGATCCGGCAGCCTACGCCAGTTTAATCGCCGCTACTGTTCCTGCGGTCCGCCAGGCGGATCCGACTGCCACGGTGATTGGAGGAGCCGTGTTCGCAGGGTTTCCCGATGCGGTCGCGTTGCTCGGCGGCATCCCGCACTTGGATTTCCTGGATGGGATTTTCGCTCTCAGCGTCCTCCCGCTGCTGGATGGCATCAGTGCGCATTTTTACCGAGCTGGGCCTCCAGAATCGGTTGCTGACGAGATTGCTGGGATCCGCCAGCTTATGTCGCCTCACGATCTCCAACGTCCGGTGTACAGCGGGGAGTGGGGTTACAGTACGTACGATCCCTCCGCACCGGCGACGGGCTTCAACTTCCTGCCCGCAGTCTCACTCGACCAGCAAGCCACGTCCGCTGCCCGGATGCTGTTGTACAACTTCTACCTCGGCGTCCCCGTGAGCGTGTGGTTCAAGGACCGCGACGACGCAAACCCTTCGCCCGGGAATATCGAGCACCATTGGGGCCTGCTTTTCAGCGATCTTACTCCCAAGCCAGCCTACTACGCGGTCTCGACCCTGAGCCGCCTGCTGGGAGAGGGCACGGTGGAGCAACTGCGTTCATTTGGCCAAGGCACGTACATGCTCACGTTCGATACGCCACGAGGGAAGGTGTCCGCGCTCTGGTCGGTGCAACGAGCACGCTGGCGGATCAACCTCGCGAGTTCTGCCACGCGAATCGTGTCCCGCGATGGAGAGGGCATCGACACTCTGTCACTCGCTGAACGCGGAGTCGAAACCGGTCCGTCCAGTGGTCCCTTTTACATCGTCGGAGCGGCAACCGTAGAACTTAGTGAGTAGCCCGCTGGCTAGTGGCACGCGCTACCCGCGCATCCCTGCTCGATTGCTCATGCAGGCAGAACTACCGCTTCGCTGCAATCGGCCAGATTTACGCGTCCGCACTCGGGGCGAGGCGGCTACCCTTTGCTGACGCCCTTTCGGTCGGCCCCGGTACCCTCGATCTCCGTGACGCCGCGATATGCGGCGGCGAGGATCTCCACCGGATGGAGCACTGGAATCTCGCTGCCTACCCGCCGCAAGGCCGCGCGAATTTGCAGCGCGCACCCCGGATTGGCCACCGCCACAACCTCCGCACCGCTGGCCACAAGATGGCGCGCTTTCCGCGCACCAAGCTGCCGCGCCAGCCTCGGCTCGAGCAAGTTGTAAGACCCCGCGCTGCCGCAGCAAACGTCCGCTTCTTCGAGCGGGACAACCTCTACGCCCGCAAGCCGGAGGAGTGCCATCGGTTCCTCGCGAATCCCTTGCGCATGCGCCAGATGGCAAGCATGGTGGTACGCCACCTTCCAACCCAACGGTCGGGGTGCGCGTGGCAGATCCAAGCGAGCGAGAAACTCCGTCGCGTCGCACACGAGCCCGGCAAACTGCTGCGCCGCGCTGACCTGACTCCCATCGACCCAATGCGCCGCGCTGCGCAGGAAAGCCCCACAGCCTGCGGCGGTGACCAGAATGGCCTCTACTGGCTCTTGGAACGCCGCCAGGTTGCGGCTGAAAAATTGCCGAGCCAGTACGGCCTCGCCTTGATGGGCGGCAAGGGCACCGCAACAACCTTGCGCTGGCGGAATCACGACCTCGCATCCCCACTGCACCAACAAATCCACCAGAGCGAACTCCACCTGAGGAAACAGCACCCGAGCGACGCAGCCGCGGAACACGGCCACACGGTGTCTCCTCGCTCCGCGAGCCGACAACAAAGCTGATGGGCTCCGGTCCGGCAAACGCTCGCGCCCCGGAACCAGTTCCGCCAACGGGAGCCTGCGTACCAGCTTGCCCAAACCGCAAGCATCAGCCAGGCGCAGCGGCCACAACAGGATGGCCAAGCGCCGGGGGTAGGGGAACACTTCCAGAATCAGCCGCCGTTGCCACCGCTGCCACCAGCGCCGGGGATAAGCTCTCTCGATGGCGATGCGCGCGCCTTCGATCAGCTCGCGGTAGCGCACCCCCGACGGGCAGGCACTCTCGCAGCCGAGGCACCCGAGGCAGCGATCGAGGTGACGCACCGACTCCGCACTCAAAGCCAGTCGGCCTTCAATTAAATCGCGCAACAGGTGAATCCGGCCGCGCGGCGAGTCTGCTTCGTCCCCGAGCTCCAGGTAGGTCGGGCATGCGGGCAAACACAAGCCGCAGTGCACGCACTCGAGCAGGCGCGACAGCGGAACGTGCTCCTGCAGAGTTTGCGCCAGCACGTGGTCGTCCGTCACCAATGCCCCCAGTAGCGACCCGGGCTCAGGACCCCGCGAGGGTCGAGCGTTTCCTTGACCCGCCGCGACAAAAACAAATGCGGAAGCTCTGGCGCGCTCCACTGCGCACCCGCTGGCCAAATATCGGGGACGAGCCAGCCCCGCGCGCTGGTGCAGATTTCTCCCAAAACGAGCGACAGCCGGGCGACGCCCCGCTCGTAGTTCTGGTCGAAGCGCAGGTACACGGTGCCGCGCTGCGGGAGGGTGCACACGCTCGCTCCGGCTTGCTCGAGTTCGGCGGCTGCGCCTCCCACAACTGCGAGAGCTGCTCCTGGCGGCAGCGCAAGACGCAACCCCGCCGTCCAACGGCCCCGAGGCGGCACCAAGGGAAAGTCCCGCACCGCGCGCAACATCTTCTGAGCTGGGGCTTCCGTAACCACCGGCAAGGCGTACCCGATGCACGTCGATAAGCGAGCGCGCGCACTCTCCACTTCTTCCGGTGCGCCTGCATATCCTACGAGCACTCCAATACCACCGTTGTCGAGCTGCCCGCCAGCAAGTTGCAACACCGCCAGCCGCGTGGGTTCGGGCAGATCCGCAGCGCAAGCTCCGGCACGATCCAACGCCTCGGATAACGAGCTGCACTCGACCCACCACGTCGCTGAGGCAAGCGGCTGTGGGAGGACCTTCCACGTCGCTTGCGTAACCACGCCAAGCGTCCCCCACGAACCAGTGAGCAAGCGCATCAAATCGTAGCCAGCCACATTTTTCACCACACGCCCGCCCGCATGCACAAGCGCGCCCTCACCGCTCGCGAAGGTGATCCCCAACAAGAGATCACGGGCCGAAAGCCGAGCACAGTGCGTCAGTGCCACCACCGCACTCGCGACCACGCCACCTACGGTGCTCTGCGCTGGCAAGGCAATGTCGTTGAGCAACCACTGCCGACGGGGTGCAAGCAACCTTGCCAGCGTCTCCAATGTGCACCCTGCTTGCACGGTGACCGTGAGGTCGTCCGGCTCGTAAGCCAACACCCGGTTCATGCGGCCCATCGCTAAGGCAACGTCGTATCGCCACGGGGCCGGCATTTGTTGCTGCCGCGCACCCTCCCCCCACGGCACGACGGCCGCCCCGAGCTCCGCACACACTTGCAGCGCTCCTACCACCTCCTCTTCGGAGTTCGGTACCACCACAACTTCCGGCACCCGGCCACCGAGAGCAAAACGATGGCGGAAGGCTGAGTCGGCAGATAACGCGTCCGCTGGCAGGCGTGCAACCAATTCACGAAACAGCTCCTGCTTTGCCACCCCGTGCCCCTCACATCGGTGCCTGGCGGCGTGGAGTCTTCACTTCTACGCAGCCGCCAGGGCTGGGAAAAATCTTCCCGGGATTGCACCGCTCTTCTGGGTCGAAGACCCGCCGCAGCTTGTGCATGACAAGCAAATCGTGTGGTGTGAACAACAGAGGCATTTGTTCGATCTTCTCCACGCCAATCCCGTGCTCCCCAGTGATGCTGCCCCCAAGCTCCACGCACGCTTGCAAAATTTCACGCCCTGCCGCCAGCACCCGCTCGACCTCGTCGGGGTTGCGCTCATCGAACAGCAGGATGGGGTGAATGTTGCCGTCGCCGGCGTGGAACACGTTGCCAATGCGCAGGCGGTAGCGCGCCGCGATGTCGCTGATGCGCTGCAAAATTTCAGGCAGGCGGGTGCGGGGCACCACACCATCTTGGGTGCAGTAGTTGGGAGCGAGCCGGCCCACGGCCCCGAACGCACGCTTGCGGCTCTTCCACAGTTCGGCTCGTTCGCGCTCGCTCTGCGCGGTGCGGATCGCATTGGCACCTGCCTCGCCGCAAAGCCGCGCCACGACTTCCGCATCCGCGCGCACGCTGGCAGGGTGGCCATCCAATTCCACGATCAACACCGCACCCGCATCTGCGGGAAAACCAAAGCCATAAGCTTGCTCCACCGCTTGCACGATCAGCCCATCCATCATCTCCAGAGCGGCGGGGACAATCCCTGCCGCGATGATTGCGGACACGGCGTTGGTTGCAGCTGCCACGCTCGGGAAGACCGCCAAAGCCGTGTGCCAACTTTGCGGGTTGCTAACCAGACGCAGAATCGCGCGCGTTACCAACCCGCACGTGCCTTCGCTCCCAACGACGAAGCCCCGCAGATCGTAGCCGGGGACATCATCGGCCCATCCACCAAGCCAGACCGGCTGACCATCCGGCAGTACGAGCTCTAGGCCAAGCACATGGTTCGTGGTCACACCGTACTTGAGCGTGTGCGGTCCGCCCGAGTTCTCGGCAATGTTGCCACCGATGGAACACGCCGCTTGACTGGATGGATCCGGGGCGTAGTGCAAGCCGTGGTCCGCCACGGCACGGCTGACATCCAGATTCGCCACACCCGCTTCTACCATCACCCGCCGATTCAACACGTCGATTTCCAGCACGCGCCGCATGCGGCCAGTTCCCACCATCACCGGAGCGTCCACCGGCAAGCAACCTCCACTGAGGCCGGTGCCTGCCCCGCGCGGTACAAAGCGCACTCCAGCGCGATGGAGTGCGCGCACCACAGCACACGCCTCCGCTGTCGAACCGGGAAGTACGACCAGTTCCGGCACCGCGCGTTCCAGGGTGTAACCGTCGCATTCGTACACCTTGCGGGCGGCGTACGGCTCCACCAAGCCATCAGGCCCAACGATGTTCCACAAGGCCTCGCGCAAGCGCGACCACACCATGCTCGAGCCCTAAACCGACGATCACCGCAACACAAGGCTCGCCGGCGACGCATGCGTCGCCCCTACGCTAGGCGTTCCGCGGCGTGCCAAGAACGGCAAAGCGCGTGGTGCCGGACGCTATTAGCTACTGGCAAAAGGGCACACCACGAAATCCGCTTCCACGGCGCTGGGTGGGCCCACCTCCGCTTTTTGGCTTAATTCAACGCCCAAGCGCTCGCATTCCACTTGGCTCCATTGGCGCAACAGGCGAGCAACCAAGCGGCAAAATTCTTCGGTCGCCGTGCTTTCTTAGGCACGCGCAAACGGTAAGACGAAACGCCCCACGTGGTCGCACCAAAACGAACGCAGGGCAGCATGCACCACTTCCGCACCTTGCTGCTCTCCGGTAGCCGCAGCGTAAGCCAGTTTGAGCGCGAGAAAGGCTGAGAACTCGAGCTCGGCGGCGATGCGGTCCTCGGTGTCGCTGAGGGCGCTTCCAAGCTGCACGCCAAAGGCAGCATAGAAGCCGGCAATATCAGCGATGAGCGCTGGTCGCCCCGAAACGGCTTGCTGCGTCCACGAACCCTCGCGCGGTGAGCACGGCGATGTGCGATCGAATACCCGCAAGTACTCAGCTACCAGCACAGGTGTCTCCGATGCTTCCGCGCTTGCTCCCACGGCTTGCAACAGCTCGCAGAGCTCCGCCATTCATGCAGAAAGGCTCCAGGCCAAACGACGCACGTCCGCTAACGTCTCCTTGCTCGGGTATACCAACGCTGTCGCCAGAAGCCGGTAAACCGCCGCTCGCTGTAGGTGGTGCTGCACTGTTTGCTCGAGCTCATCTTTGCTCGCCGACCCGCACACGGTCGGTCCAAAGATGGCAGTCTGCGTTGCTGCACTCATGGCTTCTGCCCTTGAGTTTTGCTCGTCGCACCTGTGTCCGCGCTGCCAATCCCCAGCGGCACCCAGGTCGACCACGACTTGCGCGAGCCGACTTCTCGATTTCCGCCTTCCCACACGGCAACGGCAACAACGGTGCGGTCGCCGCGTACCAAGCGCGGGCCCGCCAGGTCATCCGAGATCAACGGACGCGCAATCACGACCGACCAGCGTCCGTCCTTCCACACACCGCGACCAACCGCGTATTGATCGGGCTTCACGGTCATCGTACCCCAGCCTTCTGCCATTTGATCCAACACCGGCGAGGCAGCCGCGCGGGAAATCGGATTTTCCACGCCCAGAGCGCCGGTGTACGCGCGGGCATCAGCAGCCGCGAGCACCTGATCAGGATATACGTCTGCCCAAGCGTTCGGGTACAAGTCCCGCACCGTCGGTGGCCCATCATCGATGTCGTGCTGAAAGGCCGCCCGCCACTGAATAATGTTCACGCGCCCACCAGGATTGCCCATCATTGGCGAAGTCGCCGGCCCATGCGGGTCCACCGGAAGCTCCACCGCCACCTGGTCACCGAAGTTGTGGAGCACGATGCGGTCCGACTTGGTCGGATCCGACCACTCCATGGAAAGGCAATCCAGGCGGTATTGTGGGCCGCACGCACCCGCAACTGCCGCACTGCGGCGTAGGGCTCTTGCGGCACGAGGATGGTTTGCGGGAGCATTCTCACCTCCAGCTCCGGGGCGCTGCGCCAAAATGGGGCCTCCGGGTCGGTCATGGGTCCCGTTCCCGACAGGGTCACCGCCACTAATTCGACCGGCTGTTGGCTCCAAGCAGCCTCAGGACTCAGCAACGAAATGATCAAACCCAGATACCTGCACCGGGCAAGCTTCATGGCTGCCTCCTCCCGCTCAGGTGATGTTGGTGCGGTATGCCTCGTGCTGACGATCGTAGACATCGCGCACGAGCACAGGTTCATGGAGGGGCACGCGCACGAGCTCTTTTTACGTCTCGCCGTATAGCCGATGGCCCAGTCGCCATCGACGCGGAAGTAATGGATGATTTGCGGCGTTGCGCCAAACAGCGTCAACGCTCCTAACAGCTTTTTGTCCTCTTCACCTTACGGTAAAGGGCAATGGCGTCCTCGACCCCCAGCCAAACATCTGCCGCAAGAATGCGGGCGGCACGTGTACAGGCGGAATGTAATAAGTGTTGGGCTCGAGGCCGAACTGCGGGTACAGCGGCAGTGCGAGCTTGCGGAGAAAGACGAGGTAATCGATGGGATTATCTTCGTCGGGTGCGTCGTGCTTGCCGAGGAAGCCTTGGAGGCGAATCTTGCCGATGCAGGCGATAGTACATTGCGTTTGCCGGCCTTGTTCTACGGCAGGGTAACAGCCGATGCATTTCTCGCTGACGCGCGTGACCGCGTTGAAATACGTCTTCTTGTATGGACAACCACGCACACATTCGCGGTACCCGCGGCAGCGGCTTTGGTCGAGAAGAACGATGCCGTCTTCGGGCCGCTTGTAAATCGACTGCCGCGGGCAAGCTGCCAAACACGCCGGATACGTACAATGGTTGCAAATGCGGGGGAGGTAAAACATCCACTGCATGTGCGGGAGTTGCAGGTGGGCCCCTTGCGGCATGGTGCCGGCGCAATCGTCCTCGCCGATGTTCGGGTGAGCGTAGTCGATGTCTTCGGGCAAGTAACCGAGAATCACCTCACCGGTGGGTGCCGCATCGAACAAGGTCTTTCCGGTGTATACAGGGCCGGTCATGTCTTGCAGGCCCAGAGACTCGAGAATGCGCACATCCCAGCCGAGCGGGTAGTAGCCGTACGGCTTGGTTTCCACGTTGTTCCAGTACATGTACTCCTGGTCGCGGCCAGGGGTCCATGTCATCTTGCAGGCCACCGTACAGGTTTGGCAAGCGATGCACTTTTTGGTGTCGAACGCCATCGCGAACTGCCGCTGCGGCCGGTGGCCCTCGAAGGGGTAGTCCATTTCCCGGCCAATTTGCCAATTGAATACCTTCGCCATAGCCGCCTCCTCAGGCTTTCCGCACGGTAACGAAACCGCCGCGGAGGTACTGCTGCAGGGCCGGACCTTCGTTGGTGGGGCGCAGGCCTAAGGCAACCGGCCGCCATAGCCCCTTGGCTCCGAGGCCACCATCTTCGGCTTTCGTGATCTTACACATCGCTTCGCGAGGCTCACCGGTGACACAGTGAACGTCCGCTTGGAACCCTTTGGTCACCTTGTGGCCGAAGAGCTTCCGTGTGATCAACGAGTTCGTTTGGTGTGTGGGCTTTAACCACGAACGGGTGAGCGACTGGTGCGAGCCGTAACGGAAGAAGGACTGGTAGTTCGTCTCCGGGTTGTTCGCTAAACCGTCCGGCCGCGTTTCGTGGCCTTTGACCGACCCGGGTGTGGCCATGCAGCCGTTATGCCACATCCGCGTGATTCCCCGGGGTGTGCCCGGATAGTAGCGGGCACGGCACAGCAGCCGCGCCACATGGTACTCCGCTTCGCGTCCAGACTGATTCCACCCGCGGAAAGGGTTGTCGGCTGGGTCTCTGTCGACCCAAACATAGTCGCCATCGTTGATCCCGAGTTCCCGGGCATCTTCAGGGTTGATGTCAATGTATGCCTCGCCCACATGCGGCGAGCGTTGATCGCGCCGGTACATGTCGCCGAACGGACCGAAAAAGTTCGACATCAAGTCCGTGTCGATCGCCGTGGTGTGCGAGCCGTGCCGATACTTCGGCGTGTGGAACACATAGCGAAAGCCGAGCGGCACGTTGGGGTGCTGCGTTTGTAAGAGCTCTTCGGGGGCAACCACGACGTTGCGGCCTTGCCGCGCTGACCAGTCGCGCCGACCCCGATCGAAGCCATAGTCTTCGGGGGTCTTCGGCCGGATCGCAGGATGCGCCCGGGCAACGATGACATTGGGGTCGTAAAATGTGGAATCCACTGGCTCCCGGTAGACGATCAGGTTTTTCCCGCCTCGATGAACTCGGGCTTGCCACGGTAAAACTCGAGCCGCCCCGTGCGCGTGTACCAGGGTTTGGATCCGTGGACCTGCTCCCACGAAAACGTGCGCGGATATGTCCGCGTGTTCATCAGTGCGGGAATGCCTTGAGCAGCGCGGGCCTCGAGATCTTCGAAGCGGTAACCTTTGGTCGGTGCACTCCCGTCCAAAATGCGTTGCAAGTACACTTCGACTTTGTTGGCGCGAACGAATCTCCAATGGTCGGCAAAGCGCCGGTCCCCCGTCAAATCGGCCAGGGCTTCGGACACGCCTGCATAAGTCTCCAGGTCACTGATGGTGGCAAAGGTGCGCTTCAAGGGCGTGCGCGGGAACACTTGAAGAAAAGGATTCGTGTTCGACGCCGTAAACAATGTCCGCGTATTCACACGAGCCCGACCACCACCATTCGTTCACCACGACACACTCTTGCCGCGGCAACGTGTTGAACACGACGTCGTAATGGTACTTGGTGTTGGCAATCTGCCAGTTGGAATTGCTCAGCCAAATTGCCTTAGTCGGCGTGGGCACGTGTGCGCCGGTCGTGAATTGTTTGTTGCCCTCGCGCAAGATGCGCTCGCCGGCGGCGTAGTAATGCAGCGATTTGTAGCGTGTGAACGCCTTCACATGGGGCGGACCCGCCGGATCGAGTTGCGGATCGAACGGATCTTCCGCCGCGTATCGTGGAACACCCGAGAGCATGGTGGTGCGGTAGTTGCCGGCGTACCAACCGACATTGCCTCCATGTTGCCCGATGTTGCCGGCGAGCGCGGCCACCAGAAAGACGGCACGATCTTTCAAGTCGTTATTGACGAACTGATTGGGCCCCATACCCATGGCGAACAGCGTCTTGCCACGATTGGCGGCAATTTGCCGCGCCAGGATCTCGACCGCGGCGGCCGGCGCCCAAGTGATGTTCTCCACAGTTTTCAGAGTCATGGTTTCGAGCAAATACGACCGCATCAGGTCAAACACGGGGCGCACTTCCACCGTGGCTCCGTTGACGAGCTGGACAGTGAGCGTGCCTTCCAAGGCGGGTTCGATGCCGGTTGTGCGGAAGTGCTCGCCCACGTGGTCGCATGACACTGCGGCGGGGCCGCTCCGCTTCATATCCCACACCACGAAGTCGGCAAATTCGCCGCGCAACGCTGCGGGAACTTGGATGCCGTTTTCGCCGGTGTGGGTGGCGGTTTTTCTCCTTCGGGGAGGACCTTGGTCCAGTTGGCGAGCTCCGACTCGCGATAATTCGGAAACACGTCGCGCGCCAACAGGGGCTCGAGGGTATCCAAGCGAACGAGCCGTGGCAGGTTCCGTAAACTCCCGCACAAAATCAGGATCGTACAACTTCTCCTTCACGATCACGTGAGCCAACCCGAGGGCGAGAGCGGGATCCGTTCCGGGACGGATCACCAGCACCTCGTCTCCTTTGTTGGCAGTGGCTGAGTACTCGACGGTAATCACCACGACTTTGGTTCCCCGTTGCCGCGTAGGTCATCCAGTGGCTGTCGGGCATTTTGGTCGTGATCCAGTTCATGTTCCAAACCAGCAGCAGAGCCGCGTTTTCTGCATCGAACAGCTCGAAGTCCGAAGTTTGGTCGCCATGGACCATCGGGTGACCGGGCGGCAAATCGGTGTGCCAGGAATAAGAGTCCCACAGGCTCCCGCCCTTGGCCTGGTCGGGACCAACGTTGCGCACGTGCGCGTCCAAAAGCGCCATCAAGTTGCCCATGCGGTAGGTGCCGACAATTCGCGTCGCCCCGAGCTTGGCCATCCTGCCGCGGAATTTCAGCGTTCGCAGCCCAGCATCCTGCATGGCTTCGACCATCGCGGGCTCGTAGCCTTGAGCAAGGAGGTTCTTCCTGCCCTCCTCGCCACTGTATGTTTGCGCGATGTTCAGCAAGGCGCGAGCGTGCAAGGCAAAGGCCTCCTCGTACGAAACCTTGACGAAACTATCCCATCCGCGGCGCATGAACTCAGCCGGAGGGCGGCCAGTCTTCGGATCGCGGGGGAAGCCGCGCTCGACCCAGGTTTTGAATCCTTTGCGGACAAAGGCCCCGCGCACGCGGCGGTCTCCATACAAACGCCGGCCGAGCACGAGTCCCTTTTGGCAGCAGCGCGGATCCCATCGCGGCGAGGCACGGTTGCCGGCGAGATCGGTCGCCTTCGAGTACCCGTATGTGGGCTCGATGCGCACGACTACATCGTTTTTCACGAACGCGCGCAATAAACAGTTGTGGGTGTCGTTTGGCGCACAGAGGAAGACAAACGAAGCATCATGGCTAAAAATTTCGCGGTAGAGTCGCTCGCAATCGCGATTTGGATACGATTCCAGCGGATTCCCCACTCGGATGGGCGCCAAGATGCGCAAGCCGGCAAGCAATTCCTTCGGGGCGAGCGCACTGCCAAGCCCAGCCATCGCCGCTAGTTGTAAAAATCGCCGGCGATCCATCATCGCCGAGACCTCCCTCCGCACCGAACGGCGCTATGGCCCGGGCGAGCAACAAGCGTACCGAGAGCATTCTTCCACACTCCCGGTCTCGTGCACGCCGCCGGGTTCGCACGGGCAACAATCACGCACGAAGAGCGGCGGTAGAGAGCTCCTCTATAGCGAGCCGTAAGCTCCACGTACGCGAAGTCGAGTGCCTTGCCGGCAAACGTGCGGCCAACCACACTCTGGCCGAACGCGTGGCCGTAGTAGGCGTATGCTGTCACCCGGGAATGAACCTGCTAGCTCACGCTCGCATCGACCAAGTGCGCAAGTTCCCGATGGGATCCGGTCGGCGTGCCGGAAAAACCAAAAATCCGCGCATTGCTCGCACCGCCGCCGGCATACCAAAGGTCGGCCGAATCATTGACCCTCAACCAGTGGTAGTCGACACGAGCGAGCACCTGTGCGTGCGGGCGCAGCAAGGCTTGGGCGACCAAGTCCTCGATATTCATGAGGTTGAAAAATGGTGTCTGCGCGTACACGCGCGCCGTGGGCAAGAGCTGGAAAAACGATCCATGCTCGCCATCGCTTGGGTTGTCGTCACCCGATGTTTGCGTGTACCCCACACGCAACCAAGGCGCAGCAGGCAGTGAGGGGAGTTGGTAGCCACCCTCCAAAGACCACGCCCAAGCCGCATGGTCGAGGTCACCCCAACGGCCCCGTTGCACAGCGAACCACGCCAAGACGTCGGCCTTGCCTGGCCCAACTGGGGCAATTCCCAGTGCATGTGCCCCAACTGTGTGGATTCCGATGCCCTTTTTGTCCGCTACGCGGAGGTCGCGAGGTCGGTTGTCCACTTTGACTGGTCGATCGCGCTGATCTTCGTAGTAAAGCCAGAACACACGGGCATCGGTCGGGAACAGCTCGGGCTGCTCCTTAGCCGTCGCAGCCAAGCCAGCCACAGCAATGTCTCGCAGTTCGGGGTTCGCACTGACCTCGAAACCACCCTGGGTGGGGCGGGCAGCGAAACCGGTGAGGTTCCAGCGCGCTTCATCCCAGCTCACGCGCGCACCGTCGAAGCTGCGGGTCACGTGGGTGTACCCGAACGGCCCGACCAAGCGCTCCGCGATGCGAGCTTTTTTGAGCCATGTGAGCGCGGCGTCCTTGGGAACAGTTTCCAAGCCGTCGCCGTACTCGAAGCGGCCGAGCGCGGCACCCAATTCCGGCAACGCTGACCAGTTGCGCAAAGCGATAAAGCCTCGCTTCAGAAAAACCTCTCCTTGGTTGCGGCGCTGCGTATGGGCAAAGTACGTGACACCTGGGCCTAAATTCCCCTCCGGCGCCGGTAGGCTGGCATCGTCCGGCAAGCCCAAAAGCTGGGTGTACTGGCTCTCTGCAACTAACTGTAGCCCGCCGTGGGTAAGTTCACCGCCAAAGCGCAGTTGGTTGCCGTAAAAAGAATAGCTTTGCGCGCCGGCATTGCTGCGTCCCAAAGCTGGCCGAAACCAGTCGACCACTTCGACGCGGATGCGATCGGAGAGTAACGGCCGGATCTCCGCGCCATCCAACGTAACCGCGCGAGCCGGCCCGAGTGACAGACCGAGCCCGGCAACAACACCTGCAACCGCGGCCGTCAGGTTCCCCCGCATGATTCCTCCTCGCAATATTCGAGTTTGCTAGCCGACGTCGTGCCGCCGGCGATCCGTCATGCAACTCACGGACCGAATGAGCGGAGTTCGCATGTGGAAGAAATTTTGGGAAAGTGCGATTAGGCAGGGGCTTTTCTGCACCCACTGCGTGCGCATTCAGTCCCCGCGCCAACATGGCAGCAGGCCGTGGCAGCATTTGTCCTTGCGCCAGCGGCTGTAGCCGCGGGCTCAGCGAGGCGCGATCGCGCGGCACTCTCGGGCCAGCGCGCAGGCCTAACCTCCGTGCGACTTCGGGCATGGATGTGTTGTCCAATAGATAAGGAGGGAGAGGCGCGATAGAATCGACGGCATGGAACTCACCCACGGAACATTGAAGATCGTTGCGAGCCTCAACACGCCTTACATCAACACCATCCCGGTGGAGGAGCAGCCACCGTATCCTGGCGACCTCGAGATCGAGCGCCGCATCCGGAACATCATTCGCTGGAACGCCATGGCGATGGTGGTCCACGCCAACAAAGAGTACCCCGGCATCGGCGGGCACATTTCGACTTTTGCGTCGGTCGCAACGCTGTTCGAAGTTGGGTTCAACCACTTCTTCCGCGCACCCTCTCCGGACTATCCCGGCGATCAAGTGTTTTTCCAAGGGCATGCCTCCCCTGGCGTGTACGCCCGTGCCTTCCTCGAAGGGCGACTCACCGAGCAGCACTTGCTTGCCTTTCGACGGGAGTTTGCCCCTGGAGGGGGCCTCGCCTCCTATCCCCACCCGTGGTGTATGCCGGAGTTCTGGCAGTTCCCGACCGTGTCGATGGGGCTTTCGCCCATTACCTCGATCTACCAGGCCCGCTTCAATCGCTACCTGCGCGCCCGTGGCCTGATTGCTCACGACGGCGGGCGGGTATGGGCGTTCTTGGGCGATGGCGAGATGGACGAACCGGAAGCAGTGGGAGCACTCACACTGGCAGCCCGCGAGGAACTCGACAACCTGACCTGGGTCATCAATTGCAACTTGCAGCGACTCGACGGGCCGGTGCGTGGCAACGGCAAGATCATCCAGGAGCTGGAAGCCTTATTTCGTGGGGCTGGCTGGAACGTGATCAAGGTGATTTGGGGCAGCGATTGGGACCCACTGCTCGCGCGCGACAAGAAGGGGCTGCTCGTGCAACGGATGAACGAGGTGGTGGACGGGCAGTACCAAAAATACACGGTGGAGTCCGGTGCCTACATCCGCGAACACTTCTTCGGGGTTCACCCTGAGCTGCTCGAGCTGGTCGCTGATCTTACCGATGCCAAGCTCCGCAAGCTCCGTCGTGGCGGACACGACCCAGAAAAAATCTACGCGGCGTACAAGGCGGCCACCGAGCACCGCGGGCGGCCAACCGTGATTTTGGCCAAAACGATCAAAGGCTACGGGCTGGGCGAAGCTGGCGAGGGGCGCAACGTCACGCACCAACAGAAGAAGCTCAACGAAAAAGAGCTGCGCTCGTTTCGCGATCGGTTGGGCATTCCCATCAGCGATGCCGAGCTCGTCGAAACTCCTTTTTATAAGCCGCCCGCGGACAGCGAAGAGATCGAGTACTTGCTGGAGCGCCGCCGCGCGCTTGGCGGCTTCGTTCCTAGCCGACGTCGGCACATCGTGAGCCTTCCGCCGCCACCGAAGTCGATCTTCGAGGAGTATTATCAAGGCTCCGGGAGCCGTGAGGTCGCCACCACGATGGTGCTCGTGCGCATGCTGCGGCAGCTCATGAGCGATTCGGAAATCGGCCGCTTGATCGTTCCCATCGTTGCCGACGAGGCACGCACGTTCGGGATGGACGCACTTTTTCGCAAGTTCGGCATCTACTCGCCCAAGGGCCAGCTTTACGAACCGGTGGACTCCGATGTGGTTGCCTACTACCGCGAAGCCACCGACGGCCAACTGCTCGAGGAAGGCATTACCGAGGCCGGCGCCATGGCCTCGTTCCAAGCTGCGGGCACGGCCTATTCCACGCACGGAGTGAACACCATTCCGTTCTTCTTCTTCTACTCCATGTTCGGCTTCCAGCGCATTGGCGACCTCATCTGGCAAAATGCCGATGCGCGCGGCAAGGGCTTTCTCATCGGCGCCACTTCTGGACGCACCACGCTCGCGGGCGAGGGGTTGCAACATCAGGACGGTCACAGCCACGTGCTCGCCAGCACCGTACCCACCGTGCATGCCTACGATCCAGCGTTTGCCTACGAAATTGCGGTGATTGTCGAAGAAGGCCTACGGCGAATGTACCGCGAGCAGGAAGACTGCTTTTACTACCTCACCGTCACCAACGAGCTCTATCGGCAGCCGCCCATGCCCGAGGGGGTGCGGGAAGGCATCTTGCGCGGCTGCTACAAGCTGCAGGCCGCCGATCCCGTGGGAGAATGGCCCCACGTGCACTTGTTCGCCAGCGGTGCGATTTTGCGCGAAGCCTGCCGCGCGCAAGATTTGCTCGCCGAGCGACAGATCGCCGCTCACGTGTGGAGCGTAACGAGCTGGACCGAACTCCGGCGCGACGCGCTTGCTTGTCGGCGCTGGAACATGCTGCACCCCCTGGCCACACCGCGCCGCTCGTATTTGGAAACTGTGCTGGCGGATGAACCTTACCCGGTGGTGGCGGTCAGCGACTACATGAAGGTGCTGGGCGATGCCCTCGCGCCGTTTGTCCCCGCAGGCCTCTTCGCGCTCGGTACTGACGGATTCGGCCGCAGCGACGAGCGGAAAACCCTGCGCCGCTACTTCGAGGTGGACGCCGAATGCATCACCGTGGCCGCGCTCTCGGTACTCGCCGAACGTGGGATGGTGGCGCCGGAAATTGTGGCGCAAGCAATCGAGGATTTCGGTATCGATCCGGGAAAACCCGACCCGGCACGGAATTAGCCGACACTGCGCCCCGACAGTGCCCTGCACTGGCCTCGCTGCCGCGGCTGGTAGAGGCACAACGGCTCCTCGGCGAGGGGATCGCCGAATTCAGCGAAGGCCCGCGCGCGCGAGCCGCCGCATACGCGGGCAAATTCGCATTCGCGGCATTTTCCGCGCCACTGCCGAACGTCACGCAAGGCTCGCAGCAGGGGTGAAGTGCGATAGATGTCAGCCAGCCCGGCCTCGCGCACGTGCCCGACAACCAGCGGCAAAAATCCACTCGGGTACACCTCGCCGATGTGCGAGATAAACAAGAGACCACGACCGTCGGTAACCCCCTGGAGTGCCCCCGGCATATCGTTCGGGGCATCCTGGGGGATGGTACCCAACAAGGGCAACACGCCGGCTGCTTGGCGGCGGCGTTCCGCCACCTGCCGTTGCAACACGTAGCGGCGATAGTGGGGGGCCGCAGTGGTTCGCACTTGAAACGGCACTCGCTGCGAAAGCTCGTAGAGGAAAGCGAACACGTCTTCGAACTCCTGAGCGGTCAGTTGATCCGTGGCCTGCGCCCGCCCCACCCGCACCAGAAAAAACAAGCTCCAAGTGACGGCGCCGAGCTCGCCGACCAACTGGCTCATGCGTTCGAGCTGGTGCACATTGCGGCGCGTTACCGTGGTGTTGATCTGGGTCGCAAGGCCGCATGCTCGGGCCGCACCCAACGCGGCCACACTCCACGCAAACGAACCCGGCTGTTGGCGGAAAGCATCGTGCGTGGGTGCATCCGGGCCATCGAGGCTCAGCCCCATCCGGCGCACACCATGAGCGCGGAAGCGGCGCACGACGTCTGCGGTTAGCAGCGGCGTTCCGCTCGGAGTGATGGCGACATTCAGACCCAATTCGACGGCGTGGTCGATGAGCGCGAATAAGTCAGGCCGCCGCAACGGATCCCCACCCGTAAAAATGAACACGGGGCTTCCCAACTCGCGCACCTGTGCGAGCAAGCGCTTTCCTTCCCCCGTGGTCAGTTCGCGTGGGTCGCGCTGCCGCTGGGCATCCGCGCGGCAATGCACGCAGCGCAGATCACACGCGCGCGTGACTTCCCAGATGACCGTAAACGGAGCCTGGTCGAGGTCGATTCCGGCAAGCTTGCGCGGCTTACTCCCGGCAGCAGTCGAGTTCATCGCCAGCAACTCTATCAATTGCGGTGCCAGCTTTGCCGCCACGTCCATGCATGGATCGCAGCCGACGGCATTCTCGAATTTGCTCGGCCCGAAGCAAAAACCCTGGCGTCGAGGTTACCGAGCCGCCTAGGGATCGCGGTAACCGACCAGCTCGAACCAACGCTCGAGCGGAAAGAGGCGTTGCAGATGGTTGCGCAGCGTACCCTCGGCGCGCAGCAGGGAGTACGTTTCCGCTAACGCTCGAGCAGCACTGAGAAGCGGCGCCAGCGGAGTCACGATGATTTGGAAGCCAAGCGCGAAGAGTTCCTCAGGGCTCAGCAGCGGTGTACGGCCGAATTCCACCATGTTCGCCACTTTGATCCCGGGCACCTCGCGGCCGATGCGGCCAAGCTCCGCGATCGACTCCGGCGCCTCGACGAACACAGCGTCGGCGCCGGCTTCGAGGGCAGCACGGGCCCGTCGGAGCGCCTCGTCGAGGCCGAGCACGGCAAGAGCGTCGGTGCGGGCAACTAAAAATAACTCGTTGCCCAGGGGATGTTCCCGCACCGCGCGAAGTTTGGCGAGCCACTCGTCGGCGTCCACCACCTGCTTCCCGCGCATGTGCCCGCAGCGCTTGGGCCACACCTGATCCTCCAAAAACAGGCCAGCAGCACCTGCCCGATGGTAGAGCTCCACGGTGCGCTGCACGTTGGCCACGCTGCCGTACCCAGTGTCGGCGTCGACCAGTACCGGCCGATCAGTGAGCCGGCACAGCCGTCGGGCAGCATCGGCCATTTCCGTTTGGGTAAGCAAGCCAATGTCCGGCTCTCCGAGGAGCGATGCGGCAACACTAAAACCCCCAATGAACATCGCCTCGAAACCGGCATTGTGGGCAAGGCGTGCGGAGATGCCATCGTAAATGCCGCCCATGACCAAAGGCCCCTGGGTTCTAAGAAGCAACTGCTGCATACGCTCCCGCCCGTGCATGACACACCCCTTTCCACTGGACCGATTGGCAAATCAGCGCCATCGCATGACCACCAAGCGAACCTCTACAGGCCGGGCGTCTTCCATTTCCATCACGCGCACCTCATGCACGGCAAACCCCCGTGCTTGCGCCTCGGCCAACCACGCGCGGTCGAAGGTACGAACCGATTCCGCCGCAACCAGGCAGCCACCCCGCCCGAGGCTTGCCCAAGCTAAGTCGAGCAGTGCAGTTTGTAACGCCGGATCATAGGTCACGTCGGCAGCACAAATCAGCTCGAACCGCTCTCGCAAAGCGAAGCGCTGCAGGTCGCCCTGCCAAAGGTGCACCCGCAGGTCGTTTGCCACGGCGTTGAGGCGACACAACCCGACCGCGTCGGCATCATGATCGAAGGCGAACGCCTGACCACCCATTTGCGCGGAGACAAGCGAAACCAGCCCAAGGCCACACCCCACCTCGAGGCAACGCCCTGCAGGCAACCACGGATGCTCGACCAAGTAGCGCGCCAGCGCACGGCTGCCGACCCACAGGTGCGCCCAGTATGGCGGCTCCGGGGCGTGCGGGTCGCGGAGCAAAGCTTCCACATCCACGTGGCGCGCGAGGTCCGCCACTCGCGCCACGCGCAGGCTCGCCCGACCGCAACGCCACGGCTCCCATACCAGAGCGTAGCGACGCCAAAACGACGGGAACCGGTCTTGGCCCCCGAACCGCTCAGTTCGCCCATCCTGCCCACTGCAAGCGAGCGAGCCAGCCGTGCCTGCAGCCTTCATGCTGGGGCCAGCGAGAGCTCGCGTTGGGCGAAGCGACCAAAGCGCCACAAGGCAAGTGCACGCGAACAGCCTTCCGCTCGCATCGAGGCCAAAAAGCTCGGCAAGTCGCGCAAACGAAACGTGAGGATGCCAGCACCCCACAGCGGTCCGTCCGCTCCGCCAACACGAATTTCACTGAACAAGGTGACTTGCGCACGCAGCGATGGAAAGGGTGTGCGCAACACCTTGACTCCCCGGAAATGGTACGCTGCCCCGTCGTCACCTTTGAACGTGAACGTGTAGCGCAAAAGCTTGGCCCCCTTGGCAGGGTCGGCAACGTACATTTCCAACGCCCCATCGGAAATCGGCTGCGCTGTCGCCAAGTCGGGGCACGTCACGGTTCCATCCAGCTTCGCCACATGGCGTTCGGCGGCAAGGAACTCATCGAGGTTGTCGATCGTTACCGTCAGGTCCAACAGCAAAATCGTACCGCGGGCTCGACCTTGGCTCGCTCCGACATCGGGGGTCGGAGCTCCGCTGGCAAATGGGCCCTGCATGCGCTCGCGAAAGGTCAATTTTACCGCGGGTGCAACCATCACGACTGGGTTTTACGGCAGCCGTAGGAGAAAAGGCAAGGCGCCTAGGCTTGGCTCAATCAGCTCGATTGGAGGCGAGCAACCCATGCGGCCAGCTCGTGGCGGCGGATTTTGCCGGTGGGCTCACGCGGAAGTTCCGAGACGAAAACCACCCGACGAGGGCACTTATAATGGGCCAGCCGCTTTCGAGCAAAGTCCTTCAACTCTGCTTCCCCCACAGTCCAACCTCTGCGCAGCTCCACTACCGCCACGACCTGCTTCCCGAGATCGGGGTCGGAAACTCCAACCACAGCCACATCGCCGACCGCCGGATGTGCGAGCAAAGTTGCCTCGACCTCCGCCGGGTACACATTCGCCCCACCGCTCAAGATCAGGTCGGCCCGGCGATCCACTAAAAACAAGTACCCATCCTCGTCGAGGTAACCCAGATCTCCGGCGGTGAACCAACCCTCGCGGAAGGCCTGGGCATTTTTGTCCGCTGCATGACGGTACGAAAAATTCATGTTCGGGCTGCGCACGTAGACAAGCCCAATTTCTCCCGGGGCACACTCGCGGCCGTCCTCGGTGAGAATTTTCAGCTCGTGCCCGGGCCACGGCTTACCCACCGTCCCTGGTCGTTCGAGCCACTCCTCTGCTGTCACCCGCGTGAACCCCGACTCCGACGCTCCGTAAAACTCGACCACCGAACCTGCTGGGAACACTTCCATGATCTTTCGCTTGACGTCCACCGGGCACGGTGCAGCGGCGTGCAGCACCAAGCGCACGGAACTTAGATCGTACGTTCGGCGCGTTTCCTCCGGAACTTGCAAAATCCGCACGAAGTGGGTGGGCACCATGAAGGTGGTGGTCACCCGATGCTGGGAAATTGCCGCGAGGACCGCGATCGGGTCGAACTTGTTCTGCAGCACGACCGTGGCACCCACGAGCAAGTGCGCTTGGGCGTAGCTTGCGGGTGCAGTGTGGTACAACGGACCACACACTAAATGCACATCGTTCTCGGTTAGGCCCCACATGTGCGCCACAGCCGCCAATTGCCGCGGGCTCTCCCTGGGATCGACGTGGCGGTCGACAGCCTTCGGCCGGCCCGTGGTGCCCGACGTGTACACGAGCACGTCGAACCCGCCGCCGGGAAGAAAATCGCCGGCCTCCCACTCCGGCTGCGCGGCCAGCGAGGCCTCGTAGCTCTCGCCTCGCCAAGGATGCTCTGCCCCGACCACCCAAACGGAAACAGCACGTGTTAACCCCGCCTCTGCCAATGCCGCATCGACCTCTGCCGCCAAACTGTTCTCAGCGATGAGGATCCGGGCGCCGGCATCGTTGAGTAAATAGGCGATTTCCGGCCCCTTAGCGCGGTAGCCGATGGGCAACACCCGGGCGCCGAGTTTCCCCACAGCCTGCATCGCTTCGAGCCACTCCACGCGATTGTGCATCACCAGCGCCACGGCGTCCCCCTGGCCGACGCCCGCTGCGCGCAACGCATGCGCAAGTTGGTTTGCGCGGCGGTAAAGCGTGGCGTAGCTGAGCTGCCGCTCTGGTGACCACACCGCAAGCGCGTGTGGCCGCTGCTCTGCGTGGTACCGCAAGCCTAACGCTGCCCCGGTTGTGCGCTCTGCAGTTCGTTCCCCTGGGTCCGCCACGGCGACGCCAGGACTCCCCACCCGGCGGCGAAAGTCAAGAGTGCACCGATTGCACCGGGGACGGCCCAAACCGGCTAAGGCAGAGGCTAAGCTCGCACCTCGCTCACCCCCGCTGCACGGAAACAGTGCCTTACGCCAGCAATGTGGCGAGCGCCGTGGGAAGTTGTTTGAAGGTAAACGAACCTTTCAACAGCAACTCGCGGACGGTGGAGGCATAAAAATGATCTTCGCGTGGCGGTGCTGGGTCGAGGCTCACAAGCAATGGCAATTCCGCTGTCGCCTCCTGTTGCCGGAGCGTGGCCATGGCGCGCGCGCCACCGGCGGTGCTCGGCGACAGATGGAGCACTGCGGCATCGGGCGCAAGAATGGTGGTAAATTCGAGCGCCTGTTTTCCGTCGAGAACGATCGAGGTCGAGATGCCAGCCTTGGACAACGGCTCGCGCAGCTTGTTCATGGCATCGACATCAGCGCTTACCGCCAGCAACTTTTTCAGTTTCGGCCTAAGCCAGCCCAAACCCGCAAGCGCCCGCTCAGCATCAAGCGGCCACATGTCGAACTCCACGCGGCCGAAGCAAAAGCCCTTGTCCCCGTTCGATGGCATGACGTAAGCCAAGATGCGCCACGATCGCCATTGCGCTTCCGAGCGCATGCGCAAAAGCGAGCGCCAAGCCTGCGGTCCCGCACCTAAATTGATCAGCGCGCAACCGCTGCCCGCGGTCGGCAGGTGCCGCATCCCTTCCTCGTTGGGGGCCACCACCCGCACCTCGAACCCTGCCGCCCGCAGGGCAGCGCTTGCCTCTTCCGCGCGGCGCCCGGCATCGAGCACTACCAGGTCGCGTACCGCCTCTCCATTCGATGCCGCTGCGTTACCCGCGCTCACTGCGACCGGCTGCTCGCGCACCGCTTGCACCCGCGTCGCAAGCTCCAGTTCACCCGCAGCCACGCTTACCACGCCCGCGCGCTGGCTTTCGCCGTTGGCGCCGTTCGTTCGGCTCATCGCTTCTTGCGCTGCGCGCAGAGCCGCGAGCAGCTCTTCCCGCTCTGCTTCCGCCTGAGCTAGTGCCTCTTCGCGGTCACTCAGGCTCCGCTCGAGCTCTTCGAGCTTTGCTTTTGCTTCTGCCAGCGACGTCGCCAGATCGAGCCGCTCTTCCTCGCTGGTTAATTTTTCCGCTTGCAAGCGCTCGTATTCGGAGCGCAAGTCAGCAACCAAGGCCCGTTCGTGCTCCAACGCGCCCTGTTGTTCCGCGAGCAACTCCTCGACTCGCTTCCGCTCCTCGCCAAGTTGCCGGAGTTGCTCCTCCAAACGCTGTCGCTCCGCCTCCAATTGAGCCAAGATCTCCGCGCGCTCGCGCACAACCGATTCGCGCTCCTCTTGCAGCACCTGTCGTTGCCGCTCGCTGCGCGCAAGCTCCCCCCGCAACACGTCGAGCTCCGCCTGCAATGATGCCAACTGATGCGCCGTCGCTTGCGCCTGCTCCAGCTCCGCTTGCTGCTCGGCAAACTGGCGGCGCCAGTTGTCTGCCTCCAACCGCAAACGGTCCAGCTCCTGCTCGAACGCTTGCCGCCGCTGTTCGCTCGCCCGCAGTTGTTCCTCGGCAGCGCGCAACCGTTCAAGCAACTTTGCCGACTCCACAGCTCGTTGCTGTGCTTCCTGTCGCCACGATTCCAACTCGCGCTCGGCACGATCCAGACGCTCGCTCAGTTGTGCACGCCCCTGATTGAGTTCGGCAATTTGTTTGCGCAAGTGATCGACAATCCCCTGGAGCTCGCCGACCGTTGCGGCGTGCGCTTGGGCCAAGTCGCGGGTCCGCTTTTGATGCTCCGCCAAGGCACCTTCCAACAGCGTCTTTTCTTGTTGCAGAGCGCGGTGTTCGATACGGAGGCGCTGCACCTCGTGCGACAAGGCTTGTACCTGTTCTCCCTGCCCGGCGCGCGCGGCGGCCAGCTCTTCTTGCAGTTTTGCCTGCTCTGCAACCAGAGCTTCGTACCGCTCTTCCTGGCGGGCAAGCTCAAATTGGAGCCGGCTGCGTTCTTCCGTCGCGGCGGCCAACTCCCGTTCGCGTTGCTGCAAACGCTCTTGCAGCTCGCCAACTTCTGCCTGCATCTCCCGCAAGCTTTGCTCCGCGCTCCGTGCCCGCGTCTCCAGGGCCTGCACCCGTTCGGCAAAAGCGCGTTCCGTTTCGCTCACCCGCTTCTGGAGCCCGTCGCGGTGGCGCGCGACCTCTGCAAGCTGCTGTTGCAACGCCGCTACCTCATCGCGCAGCGCCGCCAGTTGCCCTTCTTGCTGCCGGAAGACTCTCGTCGCCTCTTCCAATTGCTCTTGCGTCGTGCGCTGCTCTTGCTCCCAAGTCGCACGATCCGCCGCAATTTCCTTTTGGAGCTCGCGCAAATGCGCCTCCAGCTCGGCCGCGCGGCTGAGGGCCTCCGTGCGCTCGCGCTCACGGAGCTCCAACTGGCTAGTAGAGCGCGCGATTTCTACGCGGAGTCGTTCGACTTCTTGCTCGAGACTTTGCGCACGTTCGACGGTCGTACGCACCTGGCTTGTGCTTTCCGCCAAGCGAGCTTGTAGCTCGGCAATCTGCTTGCCGGCCTCTTCACACTGCCGGGCGCGATGCTCGGCCAAGCTTTGCGTCGATGCCAGCAGCGCGGCGTGGCTTTCGGCCTCAGCAACTCGCTGAGCGAGCAACTCCTCCAAGCGGCTGCGCTCCGCTTCGAGGCGCTCCATCGCCTCCCGCAAAGAGGCCAGCTTGCGGTCCGAGGCCACCTGGGTTTGCGCCACGAGGTTGCGCGCCACCATGAGTTCCTCGGCAAGCGCCGCGCGCGCCCGTTCCGCGCTTTCCGCCTCCTTCCGCACACGCGCCAGTTCGCTCTCCAAGGCCACGATGCGTTGTTCCCACTCCGACGCGGAATGTTGCTCTGCACCAACAGCTTCGGCTCGAGCGGCAGCCAGCTCAGTTTCGAGTTCCGCCACCCTGGTAGCCAACGTTTCCGCTCGCGCAGCCAGCAAGGCACGGTCGGCCAGTTGTTGCCGCAAGGCTGCGAGCTCGCGGCGCAAGCGTTCGGCCTCCGCATCCCGCTCCTGCCAGTTGCGTTCCAGAGCGTCGTACTGTTCGCGCAGCCGCTGGAGTTGATTCGTCATCGCCTCCCGTTCGCTCAGTGCGGCGGCCAACTCTGCACGCAGCGTTCCTTCGGTGGTTTGCGCACGTTCACGTGCCTGCTCGAGCACCTCGCGCAGCCTGCCTACTTCCTGTCGCGCCAGCTCTGCCTCCGCCCGCGCATCGTCGAGGGCCTTGTCTAACTCCGCCAGCCGCTGCCGTTGCTGTTCCGCGGTTTGCTGCCACTGCGCGAGTTCGGCCGCCATCTGCTCTTGCCGGCGCTGCAACGACTGCAGCGCTTGCTCGCGGTCCACGATCTGTTGCACAAGTTGGTCTCGCTCGTTCTCGACGCTGGCCAGGCGCTGCTGCCAGTACCCAACCTGTTCTTCCCAACGCGCCCGCTCCCGTTGCAGTCGGCCCTCGAGTGCGAGCGTTGCCTCTTCAGCTTGCCGCCAAGCCGCCTCACGTTGGCGGAGCTCCTCGCTCAAGCGTTGGCGTTCGCGCTGTGCGGCCTCCAACTGATTGCGCAGCTCCGTGAGCTGGTTGCTCAGGGAGTTCGTCTCGGCCAGCGCACGCTGCAGTTGCAGGCTTGTCTCGCGCAGTTCCTCGGCTCTCGCATCGGCGCGCTCGGCCCACTGCGCGGCGGCCGCCCGCGCTTGTTGGAGCTCGTGCTCGTGCGCTTCCAGTGCCGCATGCGCCTGGGCCGCGAGCGCAGCATGGGCGGCCTCCAACTCTGTTACTCGCCGCCGCCAGCTCGCCAGATCTTCCGACAGCGTTTGCCGTTCCTTCAGCCAGGCATCGCGCTCCCTCTCCAACTCAGCAACGCGCGCTGTGCTCTCGACCCGTGCAACCTCGCTCGCTTCAAGTTCCGCGCGAACCCGCTCAAACTCCGCTTGGGCCGCTAGCAGTTGCGCGCGCACTTGCTCCCAAGCGTCCTGGCTTTCACGGAGCAGTCGCTCCTGTTCATCGAGTTGCACCCTCAACGTGTCTGCCAAACGAGCAAAGGAATCGGCTTCTTGACGCGCGGTGGACACCTCGCGCTCCCACGCCGCAGCCGCTTCCGCCCAGCGCTGCCGTTCTTGCTCCAACGCCTGCCGCAACGCCTGGTTCTCCGCCATCGCCGCCGCGCGGGCGGTCTCGCTGTCGGCAAACTGCGCGTGTGCTTCCTCGGCGAGGGCGGTTAGGCGTTCCCACTCCGCACGGAGGTGAGCGATCTGCTCGGCGAGTCCGTCGCGCTGCACGGTGGTGCGCCGCAGCTCCGCCTCCAGGCGGGCGATTGCCTTGGTCCGCGCGGCAAGTTGATGTCGAGCGGCTTCGGCCTCGCTCTTCCACGCGTCACGATCGGCCTCCAACGCAACCCTTTCCTCGCCGAGTTGCTGCCGCAGCCGCGCAACTTCCTCTTCCAGGCCGCGCCGTTGCGCATGCAGGGTTTCGATTTGGGCGACGAGTCGATCGCGCTCTTCGAATACTGCCATGGCCAAGGTTTGCCACTCGGCCAACTGCGCCTCGGTGCTGCCACTGCGCGACTGCAGGGAATCCCACTCCTTTTGCAAATTGGTCAGCGATTGCTGCAAGGCCTGCACCCGCCCTTCAGCGAGACGCATTGTGCGCGTGCGTTCCGCTTCGGCAGCAACAAGTCGGTCTTGGAGCGACTCGACCTCGGCACGTAGGCGGGCCAGCTCGGCAGCCTCTTCGCCGGTGCGGTCACGCAACTGCTGCAACAACTCGTCGCGTTCACGCTGGAGCGAGTGATTGTGCAAGGTCAACTGGCGAACGCGTCCGTTGGCCAGCTCGAGTTCGTGGCGAAGGGCTGCAAGCTCTTCCTCATAGCGAAGCAGCTCCGTGTCCGGTTGTTGCTGAGCCCCGCGGGCCGCTTCCCCACGCTCCTGCCACCGTGGAGGTTCGGGCAGGGGCGGGGGGGCGGCGGAGGCGGTGGCAGCAGCATCGATAATGGCTCCAGCAGCAACCAGCTTGGCCAGGGTTTTTTGTACCTTCTCTGTTTCCAGGCTGGGCGCATGGGTCTCAGGGGCACTGCTTTCTGCATCGCGCAGCACCGGAGCACAAACCAGCAAGGCCTGACTCAGGGTATACAAGTCAGCATCGTTGAAGGAGCGCTTGCCTGCCGCAAACACGAGGAAGACGCCTGCCGGCTGCTCGTTTTGCAGAATAGGCACAGTGACGATGGTCAAGCCCAAACGTGCCACTTCGGCCAACGCCCGCGGTACAAAGGGGTTTTTGTGCGCATCCCCAATGATACTGATGCGTCGGTTGCGCAATGACCGCAGGGGAATATCCCACAGACACGCCTCACCACCACCAAGGGCGGCCACGGCTTCGGTGTTCAACCCCTCGGCAGCGAGGAGCACCAAGCGCTCGCGGCGCGCTTCATAGCCCAGAACAGCCACTGCAGTGGCTCTCACTGTCTCTTGCACCACCTTCGCCGCTTCGGCAGCGAACTCGAGCCGAGGGAGGCGTTTCGCAAAGAGACCGACAAGGCGATTGCCAAGCCCGGCCAGATTCGGACCACTCGCTGGATTCGGTTGTGAATGGCGCAACGAATCAGATTTCGTGGCGGGCTGCATCGGTCGTTGCCTTTCGGTGAAGGGAAGCGCAACTCGGCGCCGTCAACATGGGCCAATCGCTCGCGAACACAGTCATCATACGAAGGAGCGTCAGCCGAGCGCGCAAGAGGCGTACCAGGAAGCGCCCGTGCGCCAAAGCAAACGCGGACGTCACAAACCCGCCAAAACCGTTGCCGCAAACTTGCCACTCGCCACCGCGGTTGCGTAGCCGGCCTCTGCGGAAGTGCTTGCGATACCCCTGGGAAGGCCGAAAAAAGTTCGCTCGCTTCTTCCCTAGGGATCGCCACAGTTTCACTATCACCAGGCGCCAGCGAGCTTGCCGGTCAGCCGCATGAGCCACGCCGCGGGCGGTCGCACCTGGCTGGCGAAAGGAGGGCAGCATGACAAAGGGAGCGATGGGTCAACTTGGATCTGCCGTCGTCGGTTATGTCGTGATGGCGGCGGGTCTGTTGGTCATTGGAGCAGTTGGTGCACCGCCGGTCTTGGCCAACGGTTGCGGCGCCAACGTCGAATGCGATGACGGCAACCCCTGCAACGGAACGGAGACGTGATCCTCTGGCCAGTGCGTAGCAGGAGAACCCCTACCAGAAGGAGCACCATGCGACGACGGCGACCCTTGTACGCAAAGCGAGCGTTGCCAGGTATTTGATGGAAACTATTATTGTACCGGTGGGAATCTGAAACCTCAGTGCGGGTGCTGCCCGCTACCAGGATTCCTCGCAAGTGCAAGTTTTAGCTCCGAGGCTTGCACGACCCCCGGTTGCGTGGGTCGGAAACTCCTCGGTTTCGTCGAGGCGAGAGCGAGTTCCACCTTCATTGGCTGCACCGCGCCAGTCACACAAGATTACTGCTCAAACGAAGCACAGGGAGAGTTCGTCCAAAATGTCTTGTGTAACTCCGAGTTGGGGCTTTGCGAAACCCGAGCAGCATGTGGGAACGGCGTCGTCGAACCTGGCGAAGAGTGCGAACCGCAACAAGGCCAGGACCCGGTTTGCGGCTGCGATCCACAAACGTGCACCTATCCGCAGGGACCCTGCGACGACGGCAATGCCTGCACCACCGGCGACAGTTGCAACAATGGCGTGTGCCAGCCGGGGACACCAGTAACGTGTCAACCAGCCTCGCCTCCATGCGAGGCCGGCCTGCAGTGCAACCCGAGCACGGGGCAATGCGAAGATCTTGATGACCCACCTTTCGGGACCCCGTGCGACGTAGATCAGAATCCCTGGATGATCGACCAGTGTGACGGTCAAGGCTCTTGTGTGCTTGTTTTCTACCCCCCGCAAGGTACCTCCTGTGACGACGGCCTGTTCTGCAACGGCAGCGACACCTGCGACGGCCTTGGTGTCTGCGAGCACAGCGGCGACCCGTGCACTGGCGGCACGGAGTGCAAACAAACCTGCAGCGAAGCTTTAGACA
>JAOAHD010000017.1:0-77500 GCA_026415395.1 Candidatus Binatia bacterium
GACGAAGTGCCTATCGAGGTGGAAAGTCCGGCAACTCCGTGACCGCGGCGAGTCCGCCGCCACGCCCCGACGGAATGTTGCTTCGAGACGCAACGCGTGTGGAGTGCGGTGGCAGCGGCCACGGATGCTGCCGTGTTTGCAGAATGCCGCGGCGGCCGCTGGCACCGCTGTACTTGCCGGCGCGCGACGGGGCGCCCCGTGGGGGGGAGAACCGGGGACTGCTCCCACGCAGCGCCGAATCGCGTAGGTGTTCCGTGCTTTGGTGCGGGTGAATTCTGTGGGTGTCCAGTATTTGGTCCGGTATTTCGGGCCGTACTCCTGCTTGCGGCTCGCTCCTCGCTATTTCTCCTCGCCGCTCGCTGCTCGCGGCTGGCCCTTTTTTTGCCGCGCAGGGTGGTATTGCATCCCATTAGGGTTGTGGAGAGCGGCGCCATCCGGTACAGAAGGGCTTGTCTCGTCGTGGCCCTGTCGTAGGGGGTTGAGTTGAAGAGACGGGGCTGCGCCCTGGCGCAAGCCGAATATGAGGTCCGCTGAAAGGACGTGGAAGGGAAAGGAACAAGCGTGAGCGAATCAATGCGAGCAACAGAGGGAGTCATGCCAAGAGGGAGCCAATCCACACAGCCGTGGTGGGCGATTGCGCTGTCGAGCCTGCCGTTCTTCGGTGTGCACGTGGCTTGCCTTGCCGTGTTTTGGGTGGGGTGGTCGTGGGTGGCGCTCGCCGCATGCGCGCTCACCTACGCGGTGCGGGTGTTCGCCATTGGTGCTGCCTACCATCGGTATTTTTCCCACCGCTCGTTCAAAACCAGCCGCCCCATGCAGTTCCTGTTTGCCTTGCTCGGCACCACCGCGGTACAAAAGGGACCACTCTGGTGGGCGGCCCTACACCGCCACCATCATCGCTACGCGGACACGGAAGAGGACATCCATCCGCCCACGGTGAAAGGGTTTTGGTGGGCTCACGTCGGCTGGATTTTGTCGCCCCGCTACGAAGCCACGCGCTGGCAGGCCATTCGGGATTTTGCTCGGTACCCAGAGCTCCGCTGGCTCAATCGTTACCACTTAGTGCCACCCATCGTTTTGGCTGTGCTGCTTTTTCTCACGGGGTGGGCCCTGCAACATTGGGCGCCGAGTTTGGGCACCTCGTGCTGGCAGCTCCTCGTGTGGGGCTTCTTCGTGAGCACGGTGCTGCTGTGGCATGTCACCTTTTGTGTGAATTCCCTCGCGCACGTGTTCGGCTGGCGCCGGTTCGAAACGCGCGACACCAGCCGAAACAGCTTTTGGTTGGCGCTCGCCACGTTTGGCGAAGGCTGGCACAATAACCACCATCGCTTCCCGGGGTCGGAGCGGCAGGGCATTTTTTGGTGGGAGGTGGACTTTACTCACTACATCCTGAAGCTGATGGAGCGAGTCGGGCTCGTATGGGATTTGCGCTCGCCACCCGCGTGGGTTTACGAGCGCCGCAGGGCGAGCTTCGAGTCGGCAGTGCAAGGCGCCGCAGCCGACTGAGCCGCGCCTAGCCTGTGCAGTCTACAGCAGCAGCTCGTAGCCTAACAGCAAGCCCACGAGCACACTGGCTACCGCAGCCAGTCCTCGCAGCCGCCGCTGCCACAAGGCAAAGCGATGCCGCTGCCAGCGCAGCGGCGCGGTGAGAAGGAGGCCGAATGTCGCCATCCCCGCCGTGGAGCCCGCCCCGAAGGCAGCCAAATAGCACCAAGCTGCCAGCGAGCTCGGCTGAGTGGCGAGGACAAGCAAAAATAGTCCGGCGCTGCCGGCGAAGCCATGGAGCAGGCCGAAGGCGAGCGCTCGCAAATCCGCCGCACCGTGGTGGCTGTGTTCCGCGGTTCCTCCCTCATCACGGTAGTGCACATGCGGGTGGGCATGCCAACGATCACCGTGCCGGTGCACGTGCAGGTGCACCGTGTGGCCGCGCCCGAGTGCATAAAGTGTCGTAGCGCCGAGCCCCACCAGCGCGGTTGCGACAGCGAGCTCCATCCACCAGGTGAGCCAAGGCGGAAATGTGATCCCGAGGGTAATCACGGCAACGCCTGCGATTGCCAGTGCGGCGGTGTGGCCCAAACCCCACCACGCACCAACGGAGGCGGCCCGCCACCCGGCGCCGCTTTCGCTAGCGATCGTCGCCACTGCGACCAAGTGATCGGCGTCCAGGGCGTGCTTCACACCTAAGAGCAAGCCGGCCAGGGCGACGCCGACGAGGGAGAGCATCGTTCACCGCTGAACTTGGGGGGCAGGGGCGCTCGTGGCGGCCCCTGCCCTACTCGCTTCAGACGTTCGCTTCCAGCAACGCGGCGGCACCCATGCCACCACCGATGCACATCGTCACAACGCCCCAGCGCTGTTTGCGCCGTCGCAGCTCGAGCAAAATGTGGCCGGTGAGACGCGCACCCGTCATGCCGTACGGGTGACCGATGGAAATCGACCCACCATTCGGGTTGAGCTTCTCCGGGTCGATGCCGAGGCGGTCGCGGCAGTACACCACTTGCGAGGCGAAGGCCTCGTTGAGTTCGATGATGTCGATGTCGTCGAGTTTCTTGCCGTGGCGTTTGAGCAACTTCGGCACAGCAAACACCGGGCCGATCCCCATCTCGTCCGGCTCGCACCCGGCAAACACGCAACCGCGGAAAAAGCCGAGCGGCTCGATGCCGAGTTGTTGCGCGCGTTCCGTGGACATGAGCACGACCACCGCCGCACCGTCGGCAAACTGCGAGGCGTTGCCGGCGGTCACCGTGCCGCCCTCTTTGAATGCAGGCGGCAGTTTGGCGAGCGCCTCGAGGGTCGTGTCGGGGCGATTGCACTCGTCGCGATCGACGGTGACGGTTTTCATCGAGCGTTCGCCGGTGGCTTTGTCCACCACTTCCATTTGCACCGTCATCGGCACGATTTCATCCTTGAACTTTCCCGCCTTTTGTGCCGCGGCGGTGCGTTGTTGCGAGAGCAAGGCGTACTGGTCTTGCGCTTCGCGGCTAATTTTGTAGCGCTCGGCCACCACCTCGGCCGTAAGGCCCATGGGCATATAAATCTCGCGCTTGTGGTCGAGCAGCCACGGGTTGAACAGGTCCTTCTTGTTGAAGTCGTTTTGCAGCATGGTGATGGACTCGAGCCCGCCGGCTACCACAGCGTCCGCTCCTTCGAGTTGGATCATATGGGCGGCCACCATGACGGCGTTCAGGCCCGAGGAGCAAAAGCGGCTCACCGTGCCGCCAGGGATGTCGACCGGCAGTCCGGCCATGATGGCAACGTTGCGGCCGACGTTGAACCCTTGCGGGCCCTCGGGAAAGCCCGTGCCCATGATCACATCGTCAATCTCCCGCACGTCGAGCTGCGGGACTTTTTTCAGCGCTTCGCGCACGCAGTGCGCGGCCATGTCGTCCGGACGCGTCTTGTTGAACGACCCACGGAACGACTTTGCCAAGCCCGTGCGCGCCACGGCAACGATTGCGGCTTCTTTCATGTCTCGCTCCTTTACCCTGGGAAAACTCCAGCCTACTTTCTCCACCCCCCTCATGGAATTCAAGCGCAGTCAGCGCTTCTGTTCCGGTTATGGGGGCGTTAGCCTTGGCCGGGATGCGTTGGCATAGCTGGGTTCGAACCCTTAGTGCAACCGCGGCGTTGGCAGCAGTCGGCGTGTGGGCGCTCGCGGCGCCGGCGGCGGAAAAGACCATCCACGTGCCCGTGGAGCTTCCGCCGGCTCTGGTGCGCGAGGCGCTGATGGCGCAGTTGTTCACCACGGCCACCGGCAAAGCGGTGATTTGGGACGACGGCAGCGGTTGCCGCTTCCTCAAGCTACGCGAGCCGGTGGTCGATGTGCACGCGGCTCGGCTGCGCATACGCAGCCGAGCCGAGGCCCGCGTGGGAACCCCGATTGGCGAGCAATGCATTGCTCCGATCGACTGGGACGGAATCTTGGAAGTGCACGAGGAGCCGCTGCTCAGCGAAGATGGGCGGACAGTCACGTTTCGCGTCGTCGATTCGGCGCTGTTGGATCCAAACGGTAAACAGCCGTTCTTCTCCAACCGCATTTGGGCGCTGGTGAAAGAGCGCGCTCACCCGCGCTTCGAAACTGTGGAGGTGCGGCTCGGACAAGCGGTCGATGAACTTCGAGAAGTCTTGCCGCTCTACCTTCCGCATCGAGAGCGCGAGGCCGTGGATCGCATGCTGGCTTCGCTTCGCTTCCAAGAGGTAAGCATCGCGGCCACAGGGTTGCGCGCGGTCTTGGCATTCAGCGTACCCTTGCTCGAGCAGCCCACCCCCGCACCCGAGCCAACGTTGACGCCGGAGGAACTCGAGCGCTGGCAGCAGGCATTGGATCGCTGGGACGCCTTTCTCACGTACACCGTCAAGTTCGTTTGGGCCGACTCGTTGATTCGCGAGTTGCGCCAACCGTTGGCCGACGTGCTGTTGGAAGGCCGCTACGATTTGCTGGAGGCGCTTGCGCCCGGTGAGCCTGGAGCACCGGATCCTGTGCCTGGCCTCTTCGTACGCACCTGGGAGCGCCTCGCTCCGGTGCTGCGCGAAATCGCCGTGCGGCAAAAGGGGCAAGAGGCCATACGGTACCTAAGCTTCATCAGCGCAGGGGATGCACTGGTCGCGTTGCAGGAGGCAGGGCCGGGGATCGGTGTCGACTTAAGTGCAGATGGGCTGCGACGTCTCGCGCGCATTTTGGCACCCGCGGATGTGCGCGATCCCTTACGGTTCGATACCGCGGTGGATCCCGAGCTGCGCACGCTGCTAGGGTTTGGTCCGCCCCTTCCGCCCCCGGATCTGAGTGGCATGCCGCCAAACGAAGAGTCACGCTCGTGGTGGTGGCGCTGGCTTGCACCGCGCATCGCCTGGGCGAGCGAGCCGCCGGCGCGTGCGGCCTTGGAGCAGTGGCTGGCCACACCGGATCGCCTCGGCGAGTACTTGCCGCGCGTGCATCGCGTGTTGCAACAAAGTACGGAAACGGCGCTGCAGGCGGGCAACCTAGCGGCGGAGTACCAGGGCGTGTTTCGCAGCATCGTGCTCGCCACCGCGTGGCAGGAAAGCTGTTGGCGGCAATTCGTGCAGCAAAAGGGGCAAATTACCTACATCCGTTCAGCGGTGGGCTCTTCTGGGCTCATGCAAGTCAATGAACGCGTGTGGCGCGGCGTGTACGACCTGCGCGGCATTCGCTGGGATATTGCCTATAACGCCCGTGCGGGCACAGAGATTTCACTGCACTATTTGCAAGATTACGCCATCGCTCGCGGCGAGCATCGGCAACCAGGAGGAATGGATAACCTCGCCCGTGCTACCTACGCGGTGTACAACGGCGGTCCGGGTCATCTCGCCCGCTATCGCAACGACCGCACCAAGCCTGCCCTCAAGAAAATCGACACCTTGTTTTGGCAAAAGTACCAAGCTGTGCGCCGCGGCGAAACGTTGGTCGAGGTGGCGCGCTGCCTCGGGGGTGACGGAGCCGTCGGGTCCGTAGGATCACAGTGACGGAGTCGCGGAATGCAACGAAAAGCTCTGCGGCTGGCGGTGTTCAGTGTCTTCGCTGCGCTAGCGTCCGGCGGGTGGTCCTGGTGGGACATGCACCGCCAGCGCTCACTTCCACCCGAGGGCCTCTTTCTGCGGGTCGAACCAGGCGACACGCTCAGCGGTGTAGCCACTGAACTTGCTGAGGGCGGGTTTCTCGCGACTACTTGGAACCTGAAGCTATGGGGCAAAGCGCTCGGGAGCGACCGCAGGTTGCGTCCTGGCGACTACCTGTTTCAGGCCCCGCTTTCGCCACGGCAACTGTTGGCGGAACTCGAAGCGGGTCGCCTCGGCCGCCACGAACTCTTGGTTCGCGAGGGCGACACGGTGGCCGAGGTTGCCGCACAATTCGCCGCCAGGGGCTTTGGCGGTGCGGACGTCCTGCGCTGCGCCCTGCAAAACGATGCGCTGCGCGCACGGGTCGGTAACCCGCCCACTGGCCTTGAGGGCTATCTCTTTCCCGACACCTATTACTTTGCCTGGAGCGATGAACCGGAGGTCATCGTCGCCGCCATGCTCGACCGTTTCCAGGAGCGTACCCGGGATTTGCATCCCGCCCGCCAGCGGCTGGGTTTGAGCGTGCACGAAATGGTTACGCTCGCGTCGATCATCGAAAAGGAAACGGGCGTGGCCGACGAGCGCCCCTTGGTGTCCGCCGTGTTTCACAACCGGCTGCGTGCGGGAATGAAATTGCAGGCGGATCCCACGGCGATCTATGGACAAGAAAGGCAAGGGCCACCGGACCGTGCGGATCTCGAGGCCGAGCACGCCTACAACACCTACCGGCACTTCGGACTCCCTCCCGGTCCGATTTGCAATCCGGGACGGGCCGCGCTGGAAGCAGCGGTGAACCCGGCACCAGTGGACTACCTCTACTTTGTCGCCCGAGGCGACGGCACGCACGCCTTTGCACGCTCCCTCGAGGAGCACAATCGCAACGTGGCACGCTGGCGGGGCAATAGCGCTGCCGCCCCACCATCACGGCCGCGCAGGTGATTTCTAGGCTTCCAACGGCACGCGCTTTGGTGCTGCGTCTCCCACGTGGCCTGCTGGGGCAACGGCTCCGTGCTGGCACCGTGCCTCGATGCGAATCCACAGCAAGATGCCGGCAAAGAGCACAAACGGCAGCAGCGAAAGAAGCACGGCGGTGCCGAAGTAGGCCCACAGTTGCCGCTGCTCGGCGGCAAAACACACCGAGCATGCGCTGGCAGCCACCGGCACCGTCAACACCACAAGCGGCAGCCACACCGCTTGAAGCAACGTCTTCGCTCGTCCGGCCATGTCACCCTCGCTCACGAGAGGTACACGAGCACATATAATACCGGCCACACGCCGACAACAAAGTACCAGAAAAGCCGTACCGCACGGAACCCGTCGGCAGTCAGTCTTCCAGAATCGAGCTGCGACGATGCCCACACGAGCGCGACGATCGCTGCCAAGGCGTGAGCGGCGTGGGTGCCGACGATCAGGTAAAAGAACGAGCCGTAGGGCCCGGACCGCATGGTGAGCCCGTAGGCCAACAAGCGTGCCCATTCCATTCCCTGCACGCTCACGAACACAACACCCAAGGCTGCGGCCAGTAAGCTACGCCGCCGCACCGCGGCGAGCGCTGCACCCGAAGAGACTGCTCGGGCGGCGCTCCACAGCACCAAGCCGCTCGCCATCAAGACAATGGTATTCACCGCTGTAACTTCCACCGGCAAGCGCGGCTGTCCGGGTGGTGGCCACGATCCTAACCAGCGCGCCTTCACCACGAGGAAGGCGCTAATCAATCCGGCAAAAAACATTACCTCGGTGGCAAGAAACAGAAGCATCCCCAAAACTGCGTTGGGAACGCCCAAGCTTCCCTTGCGGGTGGGAAGGGACCATGCCACCGTCGCCACCGTGCCTCCGCACACTCAGTGATGCGCAGCAGGCGGTGTTTGCGCTTGCCGCACATGCTGCCAGTTTTGCCCACCGCTCGCCAGCACGTCCGGTGCGACTCCGGCAAACAGCAAGCCCATGAACGCCAACATGGTCAAGAGCAGATACCAAATGTAGCGCCGCTCGATATTCAGATGCATGAAGTACGCCGCCACCATGGTCGCCTTTACCGCGGCGACGCCGAACGCCGTGAGAATGGTAAGCCACGGATGGCCAAGCAGTGGGCCCACCACGCTAATGGCGAACAGCACCAACAAGGCGATGTACACCTTCACGTAGTCCGGATGGCTGCCGTACTCTCGTGCCTGTGCGCCCATGCGCTTCACCTCGCGATGTAAAACAACGGGAACAAGAAGATCCATACGGCGTCGACAAAGTGCCAGTAAATGCCGATGAGTTCGACGCGGTGCAAATTCCTTCCGCGCGCGGCGTCGCGCGCCACCAGCCACAAGATCACCATGCCGGCCAACACATGGAGTCCGTGCAGTCCCGTGGCGGTGTAATAAAAGGTCCAAAACAAATCGCGGTAAATCGTGAAGCCGTGGCGGATCTCCCCGCTCCACTCCAGCGCCTTCACGCCGAGAAACACCAGGCCTCCCAAGACCGTGAGTCGCAAGAAGCGAGCGGCTTTCTGCCCGTCACGATGTTCTGCCGCTTGGTGCCCCAAGACCGCAAACAAGCTCGAGGTGAGCAGAACAAACGTATTGAAACCACCCGCCCACACATTCGTGTGGCTCGCCTCATCGGCCCAATGCGGGTGGTGCAACCGGAACATGATGTAGCTTGCCAGCAGCCCGCCGAAGATGACGATCTCCGACGCCAGCACCCACCACAACGCCAAGCGGCCGGTGGGGATGCCGGTGGCGCTGCGGCGCGTTGCCAGCGGAATGGGAAATTCGCTTGCGTGACTCACCGTTCTCTCCTTTTCCTCACTGCGGCACGTGTTGCGGCCAGTAATCCAAGCTCCGGCCGGGAACGCTGTACTCGTAAGGGCCACGGTACACCGTGGGCATTTCCGCGAAGTTCCCGTGCGGCGGTGGCGAGGGAGCAGCCCACTCCAAGGTGTTGGCCTTCCACGGATTTTCCTCCGCCTTCTCCCCGGCAATGAGGCTGCGAACGAAGTTGTACAAGAAGACGAACTGGAAGAGCAGCATGGTAACGAGGGCCACAGTGGCAATCACGCGCAGATTCTGCAGGCCAGGTGTGAACAACTGGGAGAAGTGCTCGTAGCTGTAAATGCGGCGATGCTCGCCAGCCGCGCCCAAGACGAAGAGGGGAACGAAGATGAAGTTAAACGGAATGATCGTCCCCCAAAAGTGAATTTTGCCCAAGGTTTCGTTCATGTGCCGGCCGAACATTTTCGGGAACCAATAGGTGATGGCGGCAAAGCCAGCGATCACGGCAATTGGGAAAAACGTGTAATGGAAGTGGGCGACGACGAAATAGGAGTCGTGCAAATAAATGTCGGTCGCGTTCGAGCCGAGAAAGATGCCGGTGACGCCGCCGATCAAAAACTCGGCAATGAACGCCAGAGCCCACAGCATCGGCGTGCGAAATTCGATCGAGCCGCCGTACAGCGTGGCAATGAAGGCGAAGGTCATCTCCGCAATTGGAATCGAAATAATCAGCGTGGTGATCGTGAACAAATGCGCCATGCGCGGATCGATGCCTGCGACAAACTGATGGTGGGCCCACACGAAAAAGCTGATTACGCCGGTGGCAAACGAGGTGTACAGAATGGTTTTGTAGGCAAAGAGCTTTTTCCGGGAGAATACCGTGATCACCTCGGCCACGATTCCCAACGCCGGTAGCAAGACGACGTACACTTCCGGATGGCCGAAAAACCAGAACAAATGCTGCCACAAAATGGGGTCGCCCCCAGCCTTAGGGTCGTAAAAGTGGGTGCCGAGTAATTGATCGAACAAGAGCATGATCGCTCCGGCAACCAACGGACCCACCGACGCCATGAACACGATGCTGGCAATGACCACCATCCACACGAAGATCGGGATTTGCATCGGGCCCATGCCGGGCGCGCGGGCATTCATCACGGTGGTGATGAAATTAATCCCGCCGAGTAGAAAGGCGACGAACTCGAGAGCGACGGCGATCAGCCACAAGGGCGCCCCCCAAGCGGTGTGGTTGTAAAGTGCGTTGGCTGAGAGCGGCGGGTAGGCGGTCCACGCCCCACCAAAGCCACCGCCAGGAACGAAAAGCTGAACCAAGATCAGCACGGCGCTCAAGAAAAAGATCTGGTAGGAAAGCCGGTTCAAGCGGGGGAACACCATATCGTCGCAACCAATCATCAGCGGGATCAGGTAGTTCCCTAGGCCGGCAATCAAAATCGGCATGGCCACCCAAAAGATCATGATGGCACCGTGATTGGTGACCAAGGCGTTGTACTGCAGCGGCGTAACCACGCCGTACAAAGGCACATGTTCGCCGGGGAAGGCGAGCTGCATCCGGAACACGTAGGCGAGGAAGGCGCCGACCAACCCCATGAACATGCCGGTAAACAGGTACTGAAGGCCGATCACCTTATGATCGGTGGAGAAAACGTAGCGACTCCAGAAACTTTGCGCGTGCCCCTCAGCCATGCACCTCACCCTCCTTGTGCGCTCGCCGACTCATACCAAGCAGCGTGTTCTTCGGGAGTTTCCACGGTGAGCCGAGCGGGCATGAGGGCATGGCCGATGCCGCAAATCTCGGCACATTGGACGTCGTACGTCCCACGCCGCGTCGGGCGGAACCAGCCGGTCACGATGCGGCCCGGAACCGCATCTTGCTTTAGACGGAATGCCGGCACGGAAAAGCTGTGCACAACATCGCGCGAGGTAAGTTCGAAGTGGTACGTGCGATCGAGCTGCACATGAAGATCGTTGACGGTGCGGACATCGTCCTCGGTGTCGAGTTTCCCGTCCGGACCCGGGTGCACGAACACCCACGCCCACTGCTGCGCGATGATGCGCAGGCGCTCGTCGGCCGGCGGCAAGTCCTGTTTCACTGCCTTCCACGTGAGGATGGCGCCGGTAATCAACACGACGTCGCACACAATCACCAGCGCATGGGGGATACTGATCCAGCGCTTTTCTTCTTTGCGCTCACCGGTGATGTAGGCGGCAGCGACACCGGGTTTGCGGCGGAAGCGGAAAATGAACGTGAAGAATGCAACCTGGGCAACGACGAACCAAAAACCCACGGTGAGCAAGATCAAGGTAAACAACCAGTCGATGTCGCGGGCGCTCGTCGAAGCTTGCGGAACTAGCCAGGAAATCATCCGATCCCTCCCCTCAGTTCAGCGCACGAGCAGCCAAGCCGCGGCAGCGAACGCAACACAGCCGAGCAAGGTAGCGACAAACCACTTCCACGCCACATCATCCCACGGCATCGGATCTGCCATTGTTCACCTCACGGCTTGAGCGTTGAAATGTATGCGACCACGTCGGCAATCGCTTGATCGTCGGGCAACACGTTGACCATCGCGCGCATTTGCGCACCGGTAACGTCGCCTCCTGCGGTTCCCCGCTGTCCCGCGCGGAATTTCTTCAGTTGTTCGATCAAGTACCAGTCCGCTTGCCCTACCAAACGTGGTGCTTTGAGTGCTTCGTTGCCCTTGCCATCCACACCGTGACAAGCCACGCAGGTGGCGTAGAGGGTTTGGCCACGCGCCGCATCGCCAGAATTTTGCGTACGGGCGGCAGCCACGACCGGCAGGGATGCCACATAGGCAGCGACCGACTGGAGGTCGCCGTCGCGATACACGGCCTGAGCCATGGGGCGCATCTGCAAGCCGCTCGTGTCGTCAGGGTGGTAGCCGCGCTCACCGGCGAGAAACTTGCGGAGCTGGGCTGCTACATACCACTCCGGCAAGCCAGCTAGTACCGGGGCCAAGCGCTTCCGATCACCCTGGCCACGATCCCCGTGGCAGCTCGAGCACAAAACAAACAACTCACGGCCGCGGCTCGGGTCGGCGGAAGCCACCGGCACGACCACCATCATGCCGGCGAGAACCGCGAACACGGTCGCGATCGAACTCAAGCCAAACCGCCGCCTCCGGCAGCGAGCCCATCGTGCCTGCTCAAGCCACACCTCAGCCATACAACCTTGCGCCAAGCAACCCGCGTGCCCCCAAAGCCGCTCCAAGGCCTTCACCGTCAAGGCCGGGGAGCTTTTCTCACGGCTGGTGTTGGTGTTTCACGGCTTTCTTAGGGGTGCAAACCAGCTCTGGCTTTGCTCTCCGACAACCGGCATCGCCCGCGGGCAAGAGGGCGGCCGCCAATGGCAACGTTTGCGACGGAAGAAGTGGGTCAGATGCCGCCGATGTCGTCTGGGTCAATGACCCGCGCCTGCTCGGCACTACTCACTTCACCCAAATGGGTGCGAATCAGTTGCAGCACGCTCGTGTAAACGTGCTCGCCGCTCTGGTCTCGCACGAGGAAGAACGGGGCGCGGTCCACCCCCAATTTTTCCGCCAACTGCATGCCGGGGCTTGTGGGCTCCCGCTCATCTGCCCACACGACTTCGTCGATCCGCGACCACAGGCCTTTTTTCTGGAGCATCTCGGTCACTTCTCGGCATTTGCGGCACTCGGAGCCATCGGCCAAGCGTTTTTTCACCATCGTGATGTGCATGGCCCAAGCCTAGTCCGGGTGTGTTGCCACAGCAATCGCCGCGGCTAGCCATGTCTTCACCGTTGGCTCGCCAGTTCTTCCGCCTCCGTCAGGAGCCGTTCGATTGGCAACATCCCCAGGCGCCAAAAATTCGGGTCGCGAACATCGATCCCAAACGGGCGGAGCAATTCTTCCGGGCGCGCCGAGCCGCCAGCTTCGAGCAATGCCAGGTAGCGGGGAACGAACTCCGGTCCTTGTTGTGCGTAAAGCTCGAACAACGCAAGAACGAGCAACTCACCGAACGCGTATGCGTAACAGTAGAAGGGCGAATGAATGAAGTGGGGAATGTACGACCACCACCAGCGGTAGGAATCGGTGAGTCGCACGGTGTCGCCGTAGAGCTTGGCATTTTCCTCCTGCCAGAGTTCTCCGATGGCGTCCGTGGCCAGCTCGCCACGGCGTCGGCGCGCTGCGTGTACCCGCTGTTCGAAGCGGGTCAGGACTACCTGGCGGAACACGGTGGCGATGGTGTCTTCGATTTTGTGACAAAGCAGACTAAGCCGTTCCGCAGGGTCGGTCAGCTTCGCGCGTAACGACTGGAACACGAGCATTTCGCCGAACACGCTGGCGGTTTCTGCCATGGTGAGCGGGGTATCCATCTGCAAGTAGCCTTGTTTGCGGGCGAGGTATTGGTGGACACCGTGTCCCAACTCGTGAGCTGTGGTCATGACATCGTGAAGCTGACCGGTGTAACTCAGCAGAATATACGGATGAGCACTGGGAACCGTGCTCGCGCTAAATGCGCCGCCGCGCTTCCCGTGCCGGGGTTCGGCGTCGATCCAGCTCCGCTCAAAAAACTGCTCGGCAATTTCCCGCATGCGCGGCGAAAACGCCCCATACGCCTCGAGAACGATCTCCCGGCACCTCGGCCAAGACACGCGAGGGAGGGTTGTGCCCACGGGGGCGTAGCGATCGAAATCGAAGAGTTCGTCCACCCCAAGAAGTTGCCGTTTAAGCCGGTAGTAACGTTGAGCGAGGGTGTAATGGGCCTCGCACGTGGCGAGTAAGGCTTCCACCGTGGAAGCGTCCACCTCGTTAGCCAAGTGGCGAGCCTCCATTGGGTCGCCGTAGTGGCGCAGGCGATCGTCGATGCTGTGGTCTTGCACGAGGACGTTGTACACGAAGGTGAGGATTGCGTCGTTGGTTTTCAGTCCCTCGGTCAAAGCCTCGGCTCCAGCACGGCGCAAGTCGCGGTCCGGCTCGTGCAGCAGGGCAAGCACCTCGCTTTCGTTCAGTTCTCGCACGCTGCCATTGTGGCGCACGCGGAAGACCATGCGCGCGAGGAGTTCATCGAACAACCGTGCAAATGCGCGCGCGCCGGTGTTCGCTTTTTCTTCCAGGATGCGCTCTTCCGGTTCGCTCAATACGTGAGGCCGATACTGGCGCAAGACTTCGAGAAAGTGACGGTAGTGGCTCACGCTCGGATCGCTCAAGCGGGTTTGCACGGTATCGTCCGGCAACGCGAGCCACTCGAGCTCGAAGAACAGCAGTGTTTGCCGAACTGCGGAGGCTTGTTCTTGAGTGCGCGCCAGCAGGGCGCCGTGCTGGGGCACATCGACTTGCGCGGCGTGGAGCAAGTCGGCATACGAGCTCCAGCGCCCAACAAGTTCGAGGATTTCTTCCATATCGGCAAGCGCGCTCCGCAGCGACTCGCCCGCGAGCGCGGCGACGCGTCCGACATACCGATCCCGGAACCGTTGGGCCCGCTCGAGTGCCAAGGCAAGATCTTGTTCCAGTCGCGGATCGTCGGGGCCCGCATACAAATCACTCAAGTTCCAACGCACTCCCACGGCCGCGCCGTTTGCTTCCGCTCGGTCCAGCATGACCGGTGCCGATATCGTGCCGATTGCCAGCGCACAAGCCGGTGGTTTGGAACAGGCTTATCGCGGACTGCGCATTCGCCACCCTTGGTTTTCTCCAGCGAAAAGGCTAGCGGGACGGTCGATCAACGCCCAACCGTCGGGAGCTCGCGTCATGGGGAATCTTAAATCGAAGCACGTTGTCTGGCACGCGGGGATGGTCACCAAAGAAGACCGCGAGGCCATCGTCGGCCATAAAGCCTGCACCATTTGGCTGACCGGACTACCGGCATCCGGAAAGTCGACCATCGCGGTGGCCCTGGAAAAGGCCCTTTGGGATCGCGGCGTCCATGCCTTCGTGCTCGACGGCGACAACATCCGCCACGGGTTAAATCGCGACCTCGGCTTTTCCCCGAAAGATCGCGAGGAAAATATCCGCCGCATTGGGGAGGTTGCCAAGCTGTTTACAACTGCCGGGGTGATCAACATTACGGCGTTCATCTCCCCCTATCGCGCGGATCGTGACCGCGTGCGAGCACTGATGAAGCCGGGCGAGTTCATTGAAGTGTACGTGAGCTGCCCCGTGGAAGTTTGCGAGCAGCGCGACCCGAAAGGTCACTACAAAAAAGCCCGCGCGGGCGAGATCGCCGAGTTCACCGGCGTGTCCGCCCCATACGAACCCCCGCTCGCCCCGGAGCTGGTCTTGCACACCGACCGCCAGTCCGAGGAGGAGTGCGTAGCCACGCTGCTCCGTTACCTCGAAGACCACGGCTATATTCCCCGCGCTAGCTAGGGGTGATCCGCAGTACTCCTCGCGATTGGCAGCGAGCGGCGAGTGGGCCCTAGGGGCGACGCATGCGTCGCCCCTACGCTGCCACACCGCAGCAGCGTGCCCGGTGAGCGGGGGCGCAACCTCACCCTGTTTCCCTCTCCCCCTCACGGGGGAGAGGGGGGTTTTGTTAGCGACAGACATCGTCGCCAAACGGCACTCGCGCAGCGATGAGCAGACAACCGCGCCCCCGCAGGGGGAGGGGGTGCGAACTTAGCCGGGCGCGAGCAGCGACTGGCGAATGGTGCGTGGCACATTAGCGAATAGCGAATGAGGAATGGCGGACGACCAACGCGCGGATTCGGGATACTGTTGCCACCGGTGCCCCGCGCGTGGCCATCTTGGCACGCTGCACCAACGCCATCGTAGGGGCGGCGCATGCGTCGCCCGTGGATTAAGGCGCTGGATAGCGCCCGCTCGTCTTCGAGAGCCCACCGGGTGCGGAGCCAGGTCCGACCAGGCCGCACCCGGTAAGCCCTGGTTGCTCGCCATCACGTTGGGGGGCCCGTGTGGCAAACAACCAACTTTGGATTTCCCCGTCGCTGCAAGCTGCCGGCGACTCTCTACGCCTGGCGCTCTACGCAGACCTCCTTGTGCATCACCGACATGAACTCTCGCATATGCTCCAACACGCGCGTGGGCCACTCGCCGCCCTCGATCAAGGTGGCTACCGCCATGAGCAGCGCCGAAGCCAACACTGGCTCGGTGCGCTCGTCCGCCAAGATGGCGGGAGGCAGGGTCGTCTGCACCTCGAGCTCGAACAATCCATCACGGTCCGCCAATCGAAATCTCGCCATCGTATCCCCTCCGGCAGCCTGACGAGGACCAAGTTCCATGCCACAAGCGCAACACGTAAGCGCATGTGGTGCGCTGCAGATGCCCGCTCGTCGCACGACTCAGAGTGGAAACGTCGCGAGACTCACCACGACAACGGTCGCGTTGCTACCGCGGTCTCGTGCGGCCCCCGGAGGCGCCGGTGACTAGCGAGCGCCGAGCCGTGAAAGGGCGTTAGGGGCGCTGGTCCATCGTGGTGGCGCCCTGTGTCCGTCAGGAACGGTAGCCCCCACGTCCCGCCGAGCTTTTACCCACAAGACGAGCGGCGCGTGGAGTGCGTGCGCAAACGCCGCAGGCAGTGTGTACCGATGGATGACGGAATGCCGGTGCGGCGTTTGCGCCGTTGTCCTATTGCGCCGCCCTAGGGCGGCGCAACCGGGGAGGCTGGGGGTGGCGAACGGGCACCGAGCGGCGAAGGAGAAGAGCGAACCGCGAGCGAAATACTGGACACCCGTGCAATCAGCCCGTGTGTTAGGGGGGCCGTAATCGAACCACTGGACACTCACACAGTTAGCTCGTAGCTCCATCGGCGCCCCCGTCTCCCTCGCACCCCTACCGGGGCGCCGCCAGTGCGGCGCCAACACTTGAAGGAACTGCAGAGATCGAGTTCCCTACCCTTCAGCGAACTGATACGGCATGCGCCACGGAGGACAAGAGATGTTTACCGGTATCATCGAGGAGGTCGGCGAAGTTCTAGAAAACACGGGGGGCAGGCTTCGCATCCGCGCCGAGCAGATTCTCAGCGACACCAAGCTGGGGGATTCCATTGCGGTCAATGGAGTAGACCTTACGGTGGCCGAATTGGAGCAAACGTGGTTCGCTGCCGATGTTATGCCCGAGACCTTGCGCCGTTCCAACCTCGGCACGCTGCAGGAAGGAGACCCTGTGAACTTGGAGCGGTCGTTGCGCCCCACCGACCGCTTAAGTGGGCACATCGTCCGGGGCGTTGTCGAGGGTGTGGCAACCATCGATTCGTTCACGCCCGAGGGAGCAGCGGTGATTGCTCGTTTTCGAACCCCACCGGAGCTGCTGCGCTACATGGTGGTGAAAGGCCCGGTAGCGGTGGACGGGGCCAGCCTGACCATTATCGACAAAACGGCAGAGACGTTCGCCGTGTCACTCGTGCAATACACCCAACAGCACACCAACTTGCTGCGCAAGCGCCCTGGGGACACGGTGAACATCGAAACCGACATTATCGCCCGCTACGTGGAAGCCTTGCTGGCACCTACGCAGTCGGCCAAGTAGCAGCCTTCTGAAAAGCCGGTGTACCCGCGCCTGGCTACGAGAACGTGGCTCGCCGCAACCGGCACGTCGGCACACGCCAGCAGCATGGCAAGCGCCCGAACTGTGAAGCGCCGGCTGCCTGCAGAATGCGCGCTGCGCCGCTTCACCTACTGGCGCAGCGCTCTTACCCGTGGATTCGGAGAAGGCGGTTCCGTTACCGCACGTTGCCGGCGTGCAACCCACACTCTTTTTGCGTCTCTTCTTCCCACCACCAGCGCCCGGCTCTTTCGTGTTCTCCTGGGTTCGTGGGTCGCGTACATGGCTCGCAGCCGATCGAAATGAAGCCCCGGTTGTGGAGCTCGTTATATGGAACTCGATGTTCGTTGATGTATGCCCACACTTGCTTCGAGGTCCAGTTCGCAAGAGGATTGAACTTCACCAACGGTCGCTCTGGCGACCCGAAGGTGGGATCCACCTGTACCACAGGAACATCCGCGCGGGTGCCCGGGCTTTGGTCGCGACGCTGGCCGGTGATCCAAGCTTGCAGTGGCTTCAAGGCGCGAACGAGGGGTTCCACTTTGCGGATCCCACAGCACTCCTTGTGCCCATCCTTATAAAACGAGAAGAGCCCTTTCTCGCGCACGAGCTTTTCCACCGCTTCGGGTTGGGGGAAGTACACCTCGATCGGAATTCCGTAGTGCTCGCGTACCTTTTCGAGAAAGCGATACGTTTCCGGGTGCAAGCGGCCAGTGTCCAGCGAGAACACTTTGAAGTTGCCACCAATTTTGCTCGCCATGTCCACGAGGACGACATCCTCAGCACCGCTAAACGAAATCGCAATTGCACCGGGGTACTCTTGTAACGCAAGCTTCAAGATCTCCCGGGGATCCTTGTCTGCATACTGCGCGGCTAACGCTGGAATCTTTTGAATATCGAGCGCCATGAGGTGCCTCTCTCAAGGGACTCGCAAGCGGCATCGGGTGCACCGCTCGCGGTGCCGACGGTGATACCGATGCGCCTCCAGCCGTGCAAGGGCGCTGCGCGGATTCCCTGTTTGACCGGCGCTGGGAAACCGGAGGCCAGCGGAACGTTTTCAGTTGGCGCGGGAACGCAGGGTTAAATGGTGCACGCTGGCCGGATCGGGTTGCGCGAGTTGGAACACGATCGCCCGGGCGGCGTCGGATGCCTGCAACATTCCGCTGGAGCGCCGCAGCAGGCCGAGCCTCTCCCAAGTGGGAATCGCCTCTCGGGCCACGGTCGGATCGAAGCCAGATGCGAAGTCGGTTCCGCCGATATTGTGCACTTCGATGGTCATGACGCGGATTCCTCGCTCGGCCACCTCGGCACGCAAGCCTTGGGACAGGCAATGGACGGCCGCCTTGGTAGCGGCGTAAACCGATAAGTATGGCCAGGCTTCGTAAGCGGCCGCCGAAGTTACATTCACAACGTCGCCGCGCCCTTTCGGTAGCATGTGGCGGAGCGCTGCGCGGCAGGCGAACAGGGTGCCCAAGATGTTCGTTTCCACCATCATGCGCCACTCCTCCGTGCGCCCCTCCGCGATGGAACGCACGGTTCCTACGCCGGCATTGTTGACCAAGATATGCAGGTCGCCGAAGCGATCGACAGCGGTAGCAATCAGCCGCTCCACGGCGATCTCGTCGCGCAAATCCGTCTGGACCCACACGCCCTCACCGCCCTGCTCGCGGATGCGATCGCACACACGCTGCAGCCCCTCGACTCGGCGCGCCCCCACCACCACCTGCACTCCTTCCTGAGCCAGTGCCTCAGCAACCGCGGCTCCAATCCCGCTGGAAGCGCCGGTAACGACTGCCACGCGGCCCTGCAACAGAGACATGGCGCTCCGTTATCCGGAATCGGGCGTTTTGGTCAAGCAACGAATCGCATCAACAAGCAATGGGCACGGGGCAGCGCCCGACGACCGAAAATCGCTTGACCTGTGCTGTGCCACCAGCTTACAAGTTTGCCAATTTTGCTTCCGCCCTCGCCTCGTGGTACGGGCCGGGGAGAATGACACTGAGGGAGTCGGTTGCTCTTCTAGTGGAGCAGAGGAAGAAGGGAATAGGATGAGATCGCGGGCATTGCTGACGGTTGTGTTGGTTGGTGCTGTTGTGTGGCAAGGCTGCGCAGCACAACGCACATTCAACAAGCCTTGGGGCAAGGGGACTTGGATCCCTGCAGCTCTGTGCGGCGTTGCGGGGGCGGGAGCGGGCGTAGGCATTCAAGAAGCACGGCGCGGCACGTCCACCGCCGTGGTGCGGGACGCCGAAGGGAATGTCGTCTCGTTCAAACGCGTAAAAGACGATGCTGACTATTGGAAAGGGGCGCTGATTGGTGCCGTGGTCGGAGCTGCCGTGTGTGGCTTGCTCGGGCATTACTTCCTAGACGAGGAAATCGTACCGCCACCTCCACCGCCACCGCCTCCCCCAACACCGTCACCAGAAGAGCTGCCCCCGCCTTGGGCCCGACGACTGGTGCTGCGCGGCGTGAACTTCGACTTCAACAAGAGCGATATCCGACCTGACTCGCGTCCGGTGTTGGACGAGGCCGCGGAAATCCTCCGAGCGAACCCTGAGGTGCGCATCTCCATCGAAGGGCACACCGATGCGATCGGTACCGATGCATACAACGAGAAGCTTTCGGTGCGCCGGGCTGAGGCGGTGTTCCGATATCTCGTGAACCGCGGGGTTGCACCGGAACGCATGGAAGTGGTGGGCTACGGCGAGAGCCGGCCGGTTGCCGACAACAGCACTGAGGAAGGTCGGGCGCAAAACCGCCGGGTGGAGCTGCACATCATCAGCCCGGCGGCGCCGCCTGCAGAGCCGGCAGCAGAACCTCCGGCTGAGGTGCCAGCAACTGAAGGAGCGCCAGTGCCAAAGCCTAGCCCGACGCCTCCCGCCGAACCGCCTTCCGCTCCCGCCGAGCCGTCTAGCCCTTGAGCACGGGCGTAGGCACGCCGGACAAAATTTGCTCGATCAGGTGCGCAATCCGCGCTGCGGCATGGCCGTCGCCGTACGGGTTCCTGCGCGCCGTCATCGCTCCGTACGCAGCCGCGTCGTGAAGGAGATCCTGCACCGAAGCGACGATTTGCTGGGGGTCGGTGCCAACTAGGCGAGCCACACCAGCTTCCACTCCCTCAGGTCGCTCGGTTTTCTCGCGCATGACCAACACCGGCTTCGGCAGCGACGGCGCCTCTTCTTGAATTCCGCCTGAGTCAGTGAGGATCACATCGGCCCGCCGCATTAAGGCGACAAACGGCACGTATTCGAGCGGCTCGAGCAGCACGATTCGGGGATGGTTTCCGAGCCAGCGGAACACGGGTTCCCGCACGTGGGGGTTCAAATGCACGGGGTACACGACGACCACTTCAGGCTCGCGTTCCACCAGCTCACGCAGCGCGCGGCAGATCCGTTCGAAACCTTCGCCAAAGCTTTCGCGCCGATGCCCCGTGACCAGAACGACCTTGGATCCAGTAAGGCGGTGGATGAGTTCTTCCGGTAGTCCGGCGGCGAGTTCACCCCGGTCCAACCGTCGGGCCACGCCCAGAAGCGCATCGACCCCCGTGTTACCGGTGACGAAGATCCGCTCTTCCTGCACGCCTTCCCGCAGTAAGTTGGCGCGCGCCCACGGCGTGGGAGCGAAATGCCAATCGGCCAAGGCAGTGGTGAGGCGCCGATTGATCTCTTCGGGGAACGGCCGGCGTTTGTCATAGGTGCGCAGTCCTGCCTCTACGTGAGCCACCGCTATCTGCGCGTAAAAGGCTGCGAGTGCTGCTGCAAAGGTCGTTGTGGTGTCTCCTTGCACCACGACCAGTTGCGGCCGTTCCGACTGCATCACCGGTTTTAAGGCCCGCGTGGCAGCAGCGGTGAGTTCGTACAAGTCTTGATCCGGTTTCATCAGGTCAAGGTCGATATCCGGGACGATGCGGAATACGGAGAGTACCTGATCCAACATCGTGCGATGCTGTGCGGTGACACACACGCGTAAGTCCACCCGCCCGCGCAGCGCCTCGATCACCGGAGCAAGCTTAATGGCTTCCGGCCGCGTACCAAAGACGAGCAAAACCTTGCCGCCTACACTCGGCAGGTTCGGCTTCGACATCAGGGTAACCTCTCGGACGGCACCGCGGGGAGCAGGCGGTTGAGTTCAGCACAAACCTTGGTCTCTTGGCTCGCAAGGTTGTTCCGTTCCATTGGGTCGCTGCGCAGATCGTAGAGCTCTTCCCGTTTCTTATCGTTCCGCCCGGTCGCGGGTGGAAACTCCGCAACCCGCGCAGCAAATGGTGCGAGGCTTTCTGTAACCAAGTACTTCCAACCTTGACGCCTCACACCGCGCATGCGCTCCATCCCTCCTGCCTCCTTTTCCTCCAGGTTTTCCCTCGCTCGAACTCCGGTTCCAGGAATGGCTCGCGGCGCATAATTCTCAAGCGGAATGGGCCGGTCAGCGTCTAGGCTTGCGGTCGGTGATTGGAGCAAGCGGGCAAACCCACCCACGGGCCAAGCAACCTGCACTGGCAACTCCACCACTTCCGTTATCGTCGGTGCCAAGTCCAACAAGGACACTGGCGTGTCCACACGCCGCCTGCCGCGGGTGGGGAGCTGCTCTCGCGGGGGAACGACAACCAACGGCACGCGCACCGAGGACTCGTAAAGACTCGCGGCCACCCCGTGCTCTCCGTGTTCGAACAAGGCAAAACCCGCATCGCCGTACACAAATAGCCAAACGCGGCGGTCTAGGTCCAACTCCACCAAGCCCTCGACCAAGCGTTTCAGCTCTCGATCGAGTTGCCGCACGCGCTCCGCATACCGCTCGGGGGGGAGAACCACCTGCCCCTCCAAGGAGCCCAAGGGACTGGCGCCGAAGTAGTGAACCCAGAGGAAAAAGGGGCGTTGCCGATGCATTGCCAGGAAGGCCAAAGCGGAGTCCGTGGTTGTAGAATCTGGCTTTCGCGCGTTGGCCGTGAGTTTGGAAAGCCGTGAACTGAGGGCGAAGCTCCAATCGTGAAAGACCAGCGACGGGATCGGTAGCGGGTCCCGCGCGGAGTCCACGATGGGCTGGTAAAAGCGGTCGTCGAACTGCGAGAAGCCGCGGAAGCCGAACACCCGGTCGACCTCGTAACTTCCGGCAACGGCGCCCGTGTCGTAACCGCTGGTGGCAAACAGCTCGGCAAGTTGTGGCCGCGCAGACGCCAGGCGGTCCAGCGGCCCACGAACACCATGCTCCGCAGCCAGGCCACCAGTAAGCGCGGTCGCAGCCGCTGCGCGCGCGTACGGTGCGTTGCTGTAAGCTTGGGTGAAGCAAATCCCCACGTCGCACAGGTGCGCCAGCGTCGGAGCAACGGGACCGTCTCCGGCTACAGCCGCAGCCGGCGCCCATGGTTGCAGAACATCCGCACGAACCGCCCCCAAGGAGACCAGGACCACACTCGGTTTTTGCGCGGCTCGAGCCACGAGCCAGCCAGAGGCGGCGGCAACCGTCAGAATGGCCCCAAGGCCGGCTGCACTCCACAACCCCCGCATGACAAACGCGCGGCTCGGCACTCAGCCGTTTGCCACATTCGCCGTGGCTGCGGCAGCTTTTGCCGGGCCACTGCGCAGCGGGAGGCCGCGAAACAGGCGGACTTTATCGCAGTCGGAGCAAAAATGCTCTGCCGGCAAAGGGGAGTCTGGGCGTGTCCAGATGCGCCGCGCCGCGACGAACTTCTCGTTATTCCACATTTGGCGAAAGGCACCTGGGCGGTACGAGTCGAAGTCGTCTTTCTTGTGGAAACCGGAACAGCAGGAGGCAAACCCGCCATCCCAGTGGAAGACGGCTTTCTCCCACAGCCACACGCAGCGGTTCGGGCGAATGTCGAGGTAGTCAAAAGAGTATTTTCCCTTTGGTGCCCAGGCAGGGTCCTCGTAAAGGCCCCCGACGGCAGAGAAGTGGTCGACGCCGATTTCCCGAGCGAGGGCCCGCGCTTTCTCAATGTGGGGTTCGTTGTGGGCGAAGATCAGATACTGCCAGGTGATATATGGCTTCGAGCGTGCAGTTCGTTTTTTTGCCGCAATGAACTTTTTCACGTTAGTGATGGCCAGATCGAACCGGCCACCGCGCCGATACACTTGGTAGCTCTCCTGATCTGCCCCATCGATGGAAGCCGTGAGATACGACAAGCCCGCATCGACGATCGCCTCTACCCGGCTGTTCTCCAAGGGGAAGCTCAAGTTACTCGAGATAATCGTGGGCACACCACGCTCCTCCGCGTAGGCAATCATCGCCGGCAGATCCTTCGCAAAAAACGGTTCTCCCCAGTTAAAGAGCTCTACCGAGTAGGCATAAGGGCCCAGCTCATCGATGATGTGCCGGAAGGTGTCGAAATCCATATACCCCCGCCCCCGGCCGCCCTGCTCACCGCGCCCAGTCGGGCAAAACGGGCAATGGAGGTTGCACTTGTTGGTAACGTCCACGCAAAGCAGGTACGGGTAGGACCACAAGCGCTCGCGCCCGAGCTTCATCTCTGCCTTGACGAGCAGAAAGTTCAAACGCTTGCGGATCCGACCCCAGAAGCGGCTCATGGGGCCACCGTATCACACGCTGCAGCCGCTTGGAAATGCGCCTTGGGCCACCGCCATCGAGGCCGTGGCCCAAGGGCGATCTCCACGGGAGCGGTGCTCGTTACGCCTCGGAGGCGGTGGCCCGCAGCATCCACGCGCGCTTCTCGTGGCGCTCCATCAGGCCGGTCAGGAAGTCCGCAGTGCCGGCGTCCCCGTGCTGGTCTTGGGTAGTAGGAATGTCCTGCCGGAGCTGACGGATAATTGCCTCATGATCCTCGGCCAGTTGGCGCACCATGTCACGGGCGGGCGGAACCTTTCCCGGTTCCTCTCGCAACCGCGTGGCCTTGCGGAACTCCTCCAAGGTGCCGGGAGCCACTCCACCGAGGGCTCGGATCCGCTCAGCAACCTCGTCCACGATATCGTCCAGCTCTTCGTATTCCTCTTCGAAGAGTTTGTGCAGATCGTGAAACTGCGGGCCGACGACGTTCCAGTGGTAGTTGCGCGCCTTGGTGTACAACACAAACTCGTCGGCCAGAAGCGCAGACAAGATCTTGCACACCGCTTCCCGCTGGGCGTCGCTCAAGCCAATGTTCAACTTCATAGTCTCACCCTCCTTTCGCTAGGTGGGCAATGTAAGCCGAACGATTGCGATGGCAATTGTTTTCTTTAGATTTTGCCCATTGGCAAAAACTATGGATTTGACCGCCGTCACCCTTACCGAACTCCGCTACCTTGTTGCCCTCGCCGATACGGGCCACTTTGGGAGGGCGGCCGCGAAGTGCTTCGTCACGCAGCCCACGCTGAGCACGCAGCTCAAAAAGCTCGAGAACAATCTGGGCGTGCAACTGGTCGAGCGCGACCCGCGATGCGCCCGCCTTACGGCAGTGGGTCACCAGGTAGTGGCGCATGCTCGTGTGATTTTGGAGCACGTGCAGGCGATTGGCGACGTTGCGCGTGGGCAGAGCGATCCCCTATCGGGGGAGTTTCACCTCGGGGTCATCCCCACACTCGGTCCGTACCTGCTCCCTCAGCTCTTAGGGCCGCTACAAAAGAAACTCCCTCAGCTTCGCCTTGCAGTCGTCGAGCAACTCACCGCCGCGCTTGTCGACGAGTTGCTCGCCCACCGGCTCGATGCTGCACTGCTTGCCTTGCCGGTAGAGGAAGAAGGCTTGGAGGCGTTAGAACTGTTCGAGGAGCCGTTTTGGGTCCTGGCCCCCCGGCGGCACCCGCTGGCGCGGCGCAAAACGGTTTCTGAAGACGAGCTAGAACACCAACCAGTGTTGCTTTTGGCCGAGGGGCACTGCTTGCGAGAACAAACGCTGGCGGTGTGCGGAAAGAGCCAGCCAGAGGCGACCGCGGACTTCCGCGCCTCAAGCCTCGAGACTCTGCGCCATTTGGTCAGCGCTGGCTACGGGTGCACATTGATCCCGGAGCTTGCAGTTCCCCGGCTGCGGGATCCGGGCACCGTGGTACGGCCGCTCATTGGGGAGCATGCATTCCGGAGAATTGGCATCGTGTGGCGGCGGAGTTACCCGCGCGCAGAGGCCGTTGTGACGCTCGGTCACTTCATTCGCGAGCAAGCGCTGCGTGGGGGCATGGGTTCGATGCGGAGCAGCGCAGCCCCGCAGCCCGAGGCAGCACCCGCCGCCAAGCAAGCGCGTTAGCCAGCGTGACCCAGGCCCGCGGGCAATCCTTGGCCCTTGCCGCTCCTAACGAGTTCGTCGTAGCGTGCGAGCACTCGAGCAACGTACTCGAGAACCCTGCGCCCTTGCGCGTAGCCGGCGGGCAGCGTCCGGTAAAACGGTTCCTCTTCAAGCAAAGGCAACACCCGGGCGACGTGCCCTTGCCAACGGCGGGGGTCGAAGCCGAGCCGGCGAGCCAACTCTTGCGCGTCCCGCACATGGGCCGGACCCATGTTGTAGGCCGCTAGGACAAAGGGCAGCCGCTCGGCCGTTACGACGTCGGCAAACAATTCGTTGAGATGCACTAAGTAACGCACCCCTGTTCGGATGTTGCTTTCGGGGTCCGCAAATTCGGCTTCACCCACCTGCGCTGCTGCTACCGGCCGCACTTGCATGAGCCCGACGGCTCCGCGCTCGCTTACAGCACCAGCGTCAAAACCAGATTCCTCTGCAATGATGGCGGCAATGAGCTCCCAGTCCAGTCCGGCCGAGTGGGCATAGGAAACGATCCACTGGTCGTAGGGGGATAGTCCTGGATCGACCCACTGCTCCTGGTGCTGGCGCTGCTCACCGCGGAACGCGCTCGGGGGAAGCAGCGCAAGCTCGGCACCCTCAACCGCGATCTGCCAGCCGTCCAGACCGATGACCCAGCGCGGCGCAGCGCCCGCTGCCGACGGGCCCCCGCGACTGAGCTCCCGAGGCTGCCTAAAGTCGTCAGGAACAGGCGGATTTCGTGTGAGCAGCAACCGGGGCCATAGCACCCAAGCGAGCGCCCCGGCAGCCACGTTCCCCACGACAAATGGAAACCAAACGGAGCGGTAGTTCGACCACGGCACGCCAGCAACATGGCGCGTTTTCTTGCAGCGGGCAAGGCCGAACGACGTGCGGCAGCACGAACGGCCCGTCCCGTAGTCAGGCGGCGCGGCCTACGCTATGCGGGGCCCTCGTGCAGACCTTTCCGGACTGGCATTGGGATATCCCCGAATATTTCAACATCGGTGTCGCGTGTACGGATGCTCATGCCGGGGGCCCGAGAGGCGACACTCCGGCAGTGATCGTCGATGATGACCGCCGAGGCGTGCAGTGCCTCACCTTTGCGGAGCTGTCCGAGAGCACCAGCCGCATGGCGCAGTTGCTGCGCGAATTCGGGGTCCAGCGGGAAGACCGCATTTTGATTCGCCTACCAAATTGCATCGAGTACGCGGTGGTGTTTTTGGGGGCACTCAAGCGTGGGGCGATCCCCGTCCCGAGCTCGATCCTCCTCACCGAGGAAGAAATCCGTTTTCTCGCGCAGGACTCCGGCGCGGTCGGTGTGATTACCGATGTGGAATCCTGGCCTTTGCTCCGAGCACTCGCGTCCCATAGCCCCCACTTACGGTGGGCGCTGGTGGTCGGGGACCGCTTACCGGCACGGGAACTTGGCGGCCGGGCTGTCGAGCTCCTAGGGCCAGCACTTCGAGAGATCCAACGCTGGGAAGCTCCGGAGCGTACCCGCAGCGAGGACCCTGCTTACCTCGTATACACCTCGGGCACGACGGGCTATCCGAAAGGCGTCTTGCACGCGCACCGGGTGCTCCTCGGGAAGCAGCCCTCCTCCGAGTACTGGTTCAACTTCTTGCCCGCCGGAGAACGAGTGCTGCACTCCGGAAAGTACAACTGGACCTATGTCCTCGGCACCGGGATGATGGATCCGCTCTACCGCGGGCACACCACGATTGTACACGAGGGGAGCTCGGATGGGCCGGTTTGGCCTGCACTCATTGCCAAGCATCGTGCCACGACCTTCATCGGGGTGCCGACGCTCTACCGCCACATTCTCGAACGCACGTCGGCAACGGGGAAAGACGTTCCGAGCTTGCGCCACTGCATGTCGGCTGGGGAACAACTCTCCAGCGAGTTGTTGCGTCGTTGGGAAGAACGGTTCGGCATGCCGATTTACGAGGGTCTCGGCATGACGGAGTGTTCCTACTACATCTGTCAAACACCGAAGCGGCCGCTCCGCCCGGGGTCGGCGGGCTTTATCCAACCGGGCCACGAAATTCGTATTCTGGACCCTGACACCCTTCGAGAGTGCGATGTCGGCGAAGAAGGGATGCTGTGCATTCCTCGCTCGGATCCTGCACTGATGCTGCGCTACTGGAACCGGCCGGAAGAGATGAAGCAGTGCTTCCGGGGAGACTGGTTCCTCACCGGCGATTACGCCCGGAGAGATGCCGACGGATACATTTGGTTCCTCGGTCGGCGCGACGACCTGATCAAATCCTTTGGTTACCGGGTGTCGCCCTTCGAGGTCGACCGTGTGCTCAAGGAACACCCCGATGTGCTGGATGCTGCGACGACTGGAGAAGACGTGAGCAGCGATAAGCGCCTTGTGGTCTCGTACGTGATCTTGCGACCTGGGAGTCGGACCACCGCCCAAGACGTCTTGCGCTTCGCCCATCAACACCTCGCAGCTTACAAGGCACCGAAGGTCGTCTACGTGGTGAGCGACTTCCCACGCACGCGCAATGGCAAGACCTTGCGCCGCGCGTTGCGTCCGGAAGCCGCGATTGCCCGCGCCAGCACGCTCGAATCCGGCACAACATTGGCTGCGAACTAGTGCTCACCACGCAGTCAGGTCCTGGGCTCCCTGCGGGTCTGGACTCGCGCAGCAGATGTGTTGAGATCATCAGTGCATGGTCTTTGGGGATCATCCTCTCATTAGAGGCGCCGGTATTCTCCTAGGTGTCTTCTTCCTGCTATGGGTCGTGAGCCTCTGGCGGAAGAAGGCAAGCATTGTGGACGTCTTTTGGAGCCTGGGCTTCCTCATGCTTGCGCTGTTCTACTGGATGTCATCCGGCGGAGGACTCACTGCGAAGACTACAGCGGTGCTTACCGCCGTTAGCCTGTGGAGCGTGCGACTCGCCGCTTACCTCGCTTGGCGGAATTGGGGAAAGCCCGAAGACCACCGCTATGCGGCCATGCGGAAATTGTGGGGCGGACGCTTCTGGTGGGTGAGTTTGTTTACGGTGTTTCTCCTCCAAGCAACGCTGCTCTGGCTGATTGCGATGCCCTTGTACGCAGTGTTTTCGCGTGGCGAGCCTTCCTGGACGTGCCTCGACACGATTGCGGCACTTCTGTTCCTTGTGGGCCTTTCGTTCGAGACGGTCGCCGACTGGCAACTTGCACGATTCAAGTCTCAGCCTGAGAACGCTGGCAAAGTGTTGCGCAGTGGACTGTGGCGCTACTCCCGCCACCCGAACTATTTTGGCGAAGCACTTGTCTGGTGGAGCCTCTATCTTTTCGCATTCACAAGTGGAGCTTGGTGGAGCGTCTTCAGTCCCCTGCTCATGACCTACCTCTTGCTTCGCGTTTCGGGCGTTCCCCTCTTGGAATCGGCTCTGCGCCAGCGCAACCCGGAATACGAGGCTTACATCCGCACCACAAGCGCCTTCCTGCCATGGCCCCCTAAACAAGAACCCTCAGGCCCACTCCCCATTCACGACGCTTGACTTAGGCGACGGCAGGCATCCTCCCCTGTACGGATGCTACGCCGATCGCCTGTCGGCGGTCGAACCGGTAGTGCGACACCCACCACTCCCTGCCCTGCCGAAAGCCAAACATTTCCTCACAGGCAAGGAAAAACAACCGCCAGCGATTGTACCAAAGTACGGCCGAATGAGCGCCATAGGTACGCGAGAAGATGCCGAGGATCTCCGCCCGACTTTGCTCCAGACGCTCCCGCCACGCTTCAGCCGTGCGCTGATAGTGCACGCCGCGCAATCGCCAGTGATCGGTTAAAACCAAGTCCCTTTGAAATCGCGGTAAAAGGTCATCGGATGGCATCGACCCGCCAGTGAAAAAATAGCGCCCCATCCAATTGGTGGCTCCGTCGGTACTGTAGGAATAGGCGTACTGTCGATGCACGAAGATGTGGACGAACAACTCCCCGTGCGGGCGCAGCCACTTCGCGATGCGCGCAAGGATCCGCGGGTAATTCCGCAAGTGTTCGAACATCTCGATCGAAACCACCCGGTCGAAGGTGGTGTCCGGATCGAAGTCATTCACGTCGGCGGTGAGTGGGTGGACGTTTTTCAGCCCTCGCTCGCGCGCTCTCGCCTCGATGAAGGTTCGTTGCGCGGCTGAGTTCGACACAGCATGGAACACCGATTTTGGGTACCGCTCTGCCGCCCACAGCGTGAAGGAGCCCCAGCCACAGCCGAGATCCAGCACGCGCTGGCCGTCGCGAAGACCGGCTCGCTGCGCGGTCAGTTGCAGCATCGCCTCCTCGGCTTCCGCAAGCGAGCGAACGCCACGTGGCCAGTAACAGCAACTGTATTTCAGTCGCGGTCCAAGCACGTGCACAAAAAACTCCGGCGGCAGCTCGTAGTGCTGTTCGTTGGCCTTTTCGGGGCAAAGCGCGATCGGACTCGCTTGTAAGGCCCGAACGAATTCGTCGAACCCCGCGCGCGGATCATCATCGTCGCTGCTGGATTCCAGGCGAGCCTGCTCGCGCAGACGCTGCAACAGCATCAAGCGGATGCCTCGACGAACAACGGCATCAGGTAAATACCCGCGCTCTGCCAAGCGAACGAGAGTCGCAATCATCACCAGGTCTCCTTCACCACCAGTTTGCCCGAAAAGGGGTTTGATCCAAGGGCCCCGGCTTACGAGAGGGACGTTCCGAACGTCCGGGACTTTTCTCGTTACCGAAGGATGGTACGGATATGCTTGTTGCACACTGCAGGATAGGAGTAGCCGCGTGGGTTGGCAGGTTCTCTGGAACGGAATGTCGGCGTATGCAGTGTGGTGTCTGCTCGTGCTCGGCGCGGCCCGCGGATTCTCTCCGATCAGCAATGCGGTGGCGGTTCTACTCATCGCATCTCAAGTCCTGATTCACGCGAGCCGGCGGCACGAGCTCCGGCGAATCCTCATCCTCACCATCGTTGGGACTGCCATCGACTCGATGCTGATCCGCGCTGGAGTGTATACACCGGTTGGCTACAGTGGCATGCTTTGCCCGCTATGGATCAGCCTCTTGTGGGCCAACTTTGCCACCACCCTGAACAGCAGTTTGGGGTGGCTTCGAGGCCAGCCACTCTTCGCGGCCTCGCTTGGGGCAATCGCTGGACCAGCCAGCTACGCTGCTGCCGTTCGCCTCGGTGCGGCAGAGCTCCATACACCGCAAGCCTTCCATCTCTCAGTGCTAGCGAGCGTTTGGGCCTTACTCATGGCTGCAGTTTTCTCCCGCGGGCGGATGGCGTTCCGGCGGGCGGCAGCGCTCGTCGGGATTCTCAGCGTGTGCACACCGAGCTTCGCACGAGAGCGTACCGTCGGCGGGGTGGCGTTCCCTGAGGAGGTCACCGTGCACGGTGTTCGTCTCACGCTTCTCGGTGCCGGGGTGTTGCGCTACCGAGTGATCTTCAACGGCTATGCAGCGGCACTCTACGTGGCGCCCGGCGTCGCACCCGGAGAGGTTCTCGGCGATGTACCCAAGCGCTTAGAGATTCACTACTTCTGGTCGATCCCCGCCGAATCCTTCGCCAAGGCAGCGGACGAATTTCTCCAGAAAAACCTCCCGGAAGACCAACTAAAGGCAGTTCGCGGACGCGCGGACGAGTTGCACAAAGCATACGAGGCGGTGCGTCCGGGTGACCGTTATGCCCTCACCTACATTCCCGGAATCGGCACAGAGCTGACGCTCAACAACGTGCTCAAGGCACGGATTCCTGGCGCCGACTTCGCGTCCGCCTACTTTACCATATGGCTCGGAAACGACCCGATCAGCTTGGACTTAAGAAAAGCTCTGCTTGGGAACCCGCTTAGCGTGTCCTCGTCCTCGGGTAGCCGCTGAGACTCGTTCACGCCCGAGCAACTGCAGGATTCTGCAGGCGCCGGATCAGCTTCTCGTTCTCCTCCCAGATTTCGCGAGGCAAGCGGTCCCCGAACTGCTTCAAAAATTCCGCCTGGGCACCGGCATTTTCCAACCAGCCCAAGCGATCCACCGCGAGGAGGTTACGCAGTGTGTCGCGGCTGACATCTATGCCGTCTAGGTCGATATCTTTGACCCTCGGCACGTAACCAATTGGGGTTTCTTGCGCGTCGACCTCGCCGTGCACTCGAGCAATGATCCACTGCAAGACCCGCAGGTTTTCCCCGAAACCGGGCCACAAGAAGTTGCCATGCTCGTCGCGGCGGAACCAATTGACCCGGAAAATCCGGGGTGGCTCCGCCATACGCTCTCCCATGCGCAGCCAATGCGCGAAGTAGTCGCCCATGTTGTCCCCGCAAAAGGGAAGCATGGCCATGGGATCCCGCCGCACCACACCGACGGCTCCACTCTGCGCGGCCGTTGTTTCCGACGACAAGACCGAACCCAGAAAAACGCCATGCTGCCAATTGAACGCCTCGAACACGAGTGGAATTAACGACGCGCGCCGCCCTCCAAACAGAATTGCAGAAATCGGCACACCTTCGGGGGCCTCCCAATACGGCGACATCGAGGGACACTGCCGGGCCGGCGTGGTGAAACGAGAATTCGGGTGTGCTGCTTTGGTTTCACTCTGCGGCGTCCACGGCCGGCCTTGCCAATCTAAACACTCTGCCGGAGGGTTTTCTTCCAAGCCTTCCCAATACGGGGTGCCGTCCCGCCGAAGCGCAACGTTTGTGAAAATCGTGTTGCGCTGGATCGTCTTCATCACGTTTGGATTTGTTTTCCAATTCGTTCCCGGAGCCACCCCAAAGAAGCCTGCCTCAGGGTTGATGGCGCGGAGCTGGCGTTGTTCGTCGATGTGCATCCAGGCAATGTCCTCACCCACCGTCCACACCCGGTACCCTTTGTAACGGGGCGGTGGAACCAGCATCGCCAAATTGGTCTTGCCACACGCCGAGGGGAAGGCGCCAGTGAGGTACGTAATCCGGCCATTGGGTTCCTCGACTCCGACAATCAGCATATGCTCCGCCATCCAGCCCTCGAAGCGCGCCATGTAACTGGCAATGCGCAGGGCGAAGCACTTCTTCCCCAAAAGTGCGTTCCCACCGTAGCCGGAACCGATGGACCAAATATCCCGCTCTTCCGGGAAGTGGAGGATAAAGCGGCGCTCGGGGTTCAGGTCGCCGAGCGAGTGCTGGCCTTTGACAAAGTCCTCCGACGACCCCAAGCGTTCGAGTGCCACCTTGCCCATGCGCGTCATGATTCGCATGCTCACGGCGACGTAAGGGCTGTCCGTCACCTCCACTCCAACCCGGGCGTAGGGCGACGTGGGTGGACCCATGAGGTAAGGCAAGACATACATCGTCCGTCCGCGCATCGAGCCCTTAAAGAGGGCACCGACTTTTTCCTTAGCTTCCTTCGGTGGCATCCAATTGTTGTTTGGGCCCGCATCTTCCCTCTTCTCCGTGCAGACGAACGTTAGGTGCTCTGTGCGGGCAACGTCGCTGGGATGGCTGCGGTGCAGGTAGCAACCGGGGTACAGTTGCTGATTGAGTTCGATGAGCGTGCCATCATCGAGCATTTCCCGAACGAGTCGTTCGTACTCCTCTTCCGAGCCGTCACACCAAACAATGTTCTTGGGCTGCGTTTGCGACGCCACCCTCTCCACCCATTGTTCCAAAGGTGTTGCCATGAGCGCGATCTCCCTCCCTGACGTGCTATGTCCAATTAGCTGGCGCGCTACCTTCCTCTCCCGCTTCCAGCACACAAGGATTGACCAAATATCCGACTCCTTCCACCCAAGAGCGGATGACATCGCCAGCACGCAAGTAGCGGCGAGGTTTCCGTGTCGACCCCACACCGGCTGGAGTGCCGGTAAAAATCAAGTCCCCGGGTTCGAGCGTGCAACGCCGGGAAAGAAACTCGACCAGCTCGGCCACCGGGAAAATCATTTCGCGCGTGCGGCTGTCTTGCATCATTTCGCCGTTCACCTCACAAGTCAGCCGCAAATCACTCGGATCAGAGAAGGACGCCAGCGGCACGACGGCTGGGCCGATCGGACCGAACGTGTCGTAAGATTTCCCCATAGAAAACTGCGGCGGATTCCCAGCAAATTGTGCCTTTCGATCCGAGATGTCCTGGCCCACTGTGTAGCCAGCGATGTGCGAGAACGCCTCGGAAGCCTTAATACCGCGTCCTCCCCGGCCAATGACGACAACTAGCTCTACTTCCCAGTCCACGTACTCCGAGGAGAGCTGTACGGCGTGGCGTGGACCAACCAGACAGTTGGGGAACTTTGTGAACACCAGGGGCACGTCGGGGATGGGCAGTCCAGCCTCAGCGGCATGGTCCCGGTAGTTCAGGCCGATTGCGAACACCTTCGATGGCCGCGGCACCGGCGGTCCAAGTTGCTCTTCGTGCAAAGGACCCTCCACGGCTCCCGCATTCAGCCCTGCGGCCCATTCGATCACTTCGGACCATCGGGCCAGAGCAGCCATTGGATCAGACGGAAAGCGTCCCTGCGAGCCACGCTCGAGGTCGACAAATCCATCCTCGAGCCACAAACAAGCGCGCCCCGCTCTGTTCACGAATCGAACCGTCATGGCTCGTTCAACTCCTCTGGAGTAAAGCCATAGAGCGCGGCGAGTTCCGGGTCCTTCCGAGCGAGCATTTTGGCCAGGTTCACCATGACCCGGCATTGCTTCCACGTGGCGTCATCTTGCATCTTGCCATCGATCATTTGAACACCGCGTCCATCCGGCATCGCAGCCATCACCTTCCGCGCAAAGGCAACCTCCTCAGGGGGCGGGCTGAACACCTTTTTGGCAATCGCAATTTGGCTCGGGTGCAGCGACCATGCTCCCACACAGCCGAGCAAGAAGGCAGCGCGAAATTGATCTTCGCAGCCGAGCGGGTCGGAGATATCGCCAAAGGGGCCGTAAAAGGGCAGCGCACCAGTGGCCGTGCAAGCGTCCACCATGCGCGCAATCGAGTAGTGCCAAGGGTCCTGCTGAGCTACGGGACGGGGCGCTTCGGGATTTTTGGGATCGGGGTCTGCCCGCACGAGGTAAGCGGGATGACCGCCACCGACACGCGTGGTTTTCATGCGTCGCGAAGCAGCGAGATCGGCCGGACCAAAACTCACACCTTGCATCCGCGGGCTAGCGGCGCAGATCTCTTCAACGTTGATCATGCCAAGCGACGTCTCCAGGATTGCGTGAATCAAAATGGGCCGCTGCAACTTTGCGCGCGCTTCAAGCTGAGCCAACAACCGGTCCACGTAATGAATGTCCCACGGGCCCTCCACTTTCGGTACCATGATCACTTCGATGCGGTCGCCAACTTCCGTGACGATGCGGAAGACGTCGTCAAGGAACCAGGGACTCTCGAGGCTATTCACCCTGGTCCACAATGGCGTGTCCCCGAGGTCAACCTCGCGCGCAACGCGGATGAGCCCCTCACGCGCAGCCTCTTTTTTATCGATCGGGATCGCGTCTTCGAGGTTGCCGAGCAGAATATCGGTCTGCCGCGCAAGTTCTGGGAGCTTGGCCGCCATTTTGGGGTTACTCGGGTCAAAGAAGTGAATGACCCGTGACGGTTTCACGGGCACCTCTTTGAGTGGCTCCGGGGCACCTATCGCTAAGGGTCGAAAAAACTCCCGTGGATTCCTCATCGAGCCTCCCGTCGGTCGAGTGTTCTGGCGAAATTGGCTCCTGTTCTAGTCAGTTCTGCACACCCCGGGCAACCCGTGAAGTTTTCTTTGCCGATGCATTAGCCAGCTCCCTGCTGTAGCGAGAAGCACGGCGCCATAGTAGAAAGCGCCGCCATGAACTTAGGAAACCTCGGCATCAGTTTGCCTGTTCCCCCTGACGTGCAGACCTGTGTGGCATGGGCAGAACGGGCGGAAGACTTGGGTTACGAAAGCGTGTGGATTGCCGACACCAACGGCCCTGATCCCTTCGCGCTGGCAGCCGCCGTTTGCCAGGCCACCAAGCGGCTGCGGGTGGGGATTGCGGTCACGCCTGTGTACACGCGCACCCCTGGAGTCCTGGCCCAAGCGGCGGCAACCTTGAGTCAGCTCGCACCAGGGCGATTCATTCTCGGCGTCGGGTCGTCGAGCCACGCCATTGTCGAGCAGTGGCACGGGCTCAAGTTCGACAAGCCGGTTTCTCGCGTGCGGGAGACGGTTCAACTCGTGCGTGCGTTGTTGCAGGGTGAGAAAAGCGCATTCTCAGGGAAGACGGTGCAGAGCCATGGGCTCCGGCTTTTTATGTCGCCAGCGTCTCCGGTGCCCATCTACATTGGCGCACTCCGCCCGCCGATGTTGGAGCTGGCAGGAGAAATCGCCGATGGAGTTGCGGTCAATTTGTTTCCCGTCGAGGCACTGCCACGGATGCTACAGCACGTGAAACTGGGCGCGGAGCGCGGCGGGCGTGATGCGGGGAGACTCGAGATTGTTTGCCGTCATCAAGTAATGGTAACGAACGACAAGCAAGCAGCTCGCGAACTCTTTCGCAGCGCCCTGACTGGCTACTTTGCAACACCCGTCTACAACCGCTTTGCCGCCTGGTACGGGTTCGAGGAAGAAGCGCGGCTGATTGCCGAGGGCTTCCGTAAGGGCGACCGCTCCCTGACCCGCCAGGGCATGAGCGATCGTTTTGTGGACTCGTTGGCGATTTTCGGCACCATCGAGGAGTGTCGGCAGCGCATCGCCGAATACGTCGCTGCCGGGGTGAACACCACGGCAATCAGCGTCCTAAGTTTCGATCCAGAGGTCGTGCGCGCAACGCTCGAGGGCCTTGCCCCAGCGCGGGTCTGAGTCTGCCCCAAGGTTCTGTTGCGGGCCAGCCTCAAACGTCGCGCCCCGCACGTCAGGAGTACACAATCACGCTCCGCGCAACTTCGCCTTGGTCGATCAAGCTCATTGCCAAGTTGATGTCGTCGAGCTTGAGCTGACGACTGACGAGTTCGTCGAGCTTGATTCGTTTCGCCATGTAAAGGTCGAGAATCCGTGGCATGTCGTACCGAAAGCGCGGCGAGCCATAGTACGAACCGATGACGCCTTTTTCCTCGAGCGGGAAGTTCATGGCCGGGAAGGTCACCTGCTGTCCCAAGGCAGGCACGCCGACAACGACCAGTTTGCCTCCACGCCGTACGGCGGCAAATGCCTGTTGGATCAAATTCGGGTTACCAACGACTTCGAAGACAAAGTCAGCGCCCTTGCCTCCGGTAAGGGCGCGCACCTGATCCGTCCAGTCTCCCTGATTCGGGTTCACCGTATCTGTTGCCCCGAACTGCTTGGCGAGTTCCAGTTTTTTCTCCACGAGGTCGACGGCAATGATGCGCTCTGCCCCGCAAACCTGGGCACCTTGAATCACGTTGAGGCCGACGCCGCCGCACCCGACGACGGCCACGGTATCCCCGGGCTCGACCCGCGCGGTGTTCATTGCCGCTCCGACGCCGGTCATCACGCCACAGCCAACTAGGCAGGCGCTTGTTAAGGGCACATCCTTGCGGATGGGAATCACTGCTTGCTCCGGCACCACGGTGTATTCCGCAAACGAGCCGCACCAATGCCGCAGGGGCTGGCCATTGAGTTGGAAGCGGGTGGTTCCGTCGTACATGGCACCAGACATGGTTGCCATGGCGGCTTTCTCACACAAATGTGGCCGCCCGCGCCCGCAGTCGCGACAGTAACCGCAGGAGTAAAGCCAGGTGAGAACAACGTGGTCGCCTTTCTGCACCGACGTCACTCCCGGACCGACTTCCTCAACGACCCCCGCCCCTTCGTGGCCGATAATGATGGGTGGCATCATGGGAAGCAGCCCCCTTTGAATGCTCAAATCGCTGTGGCAAACGCCGCTGGCGACCACCCGCACCAAAACCTCTCCCTGGTGGGGCTGATCGAGTTGGACCTCTTGTACTCGGAACGGCTCATTCCACGCCTGCAGTACTGCAGCTCTCATCTTGAACTCCTTCCACCGGCTGTCGAAGATGCACCGCTAGTACTGCACGACTTTCGTTAAGGCAACGGAATGCAAAAAGAAGCTCGAAAACCGGTAGCGGTGATTACCGCCGGCGCGGAGCGGATCGGGCGTGCAATCGTACTCGGATTCGCACGCGGCGGTTATGACGTTGTGATTCACTACCGCACGCCCCGCCCGGCGGTAGAGGCAACGGCCGCCTCTGCGCGCGCTGCGGGTGCTCAGGTGGAACTCTACCAGGCAGACCTCGCTACGGCGGCTGGTGCCGCAGGGCTCCTCGACAGAACCGTGTCGCGGTTCCACCGGGTGGACGCCCTCGTTGCCAACGCCGGAGCCTTCGAACGCACCCCGGTGGAGAGCCTCTCCAAAGAAGCCTGCGAGCGGATGTTGCGGGACAACTTGTTCGCGACCCTGTGGGTCGCAAAATTCTTTGGCGTGTGGATGCGGGAGCGCGGTGGCGGCAGCATCGTGGCCTTGGCAGACGTTGCCGCATTACGCCCGTGGCGGGCGTACTTGGCTTACAACGTGGCGAAGGCTGGAGTCGTCGCTCTCGTACGTACACTCGCTAAGGAGCTCGCGCCGCAAGTACGGGTGAACGGAATTGCTCCGGGGCCGATTTTGTTCCCTCCTGGCCTCAGTGCGGAGCAAGAACGGCGAGAGATCGAGCGCACGCTTCTTAAACGCGCGGGAAGCCCGGATCACATTGCAGATGCCGCCCTCTTTCTTTGCCGCAACGACTATATCACCGGAGTGATCCTCCCCGTGGACGGTGGCCGTTTGTTAGGCAACGATGACGGGTATTGAATTCTGGGAAGAAATTTTCGGCCGTCGGGCAGCGGTGGAAATCGAGATTGGTCCTGGGACGGGATCCTTTCTCTGCCACGTCGCGGAGCAGCATCCAGAGGTCAACTTTCTCGCCATCGAAAGTTCACGCAGCCGAGCGGAGAGGCTAACTCGCTTGCTGGAAGAGCGCGGCTTGCGGAATGCCCGTGTGGTTCATGCCGCCGCGCAGTGCGTGATCCAGCACTGCGTACCTCCTGGGAGTGTCCAGGCTTACCACATTTATTTTCCCGATCCGTGGTGGAAACGCCGGCACCACAAGCGGCGCTTGTTCACCCCGGACTTCGCTCGAGCGCTGGCTCGCAGTTTATCACCCGGGGGGCAGGTCTACCTTGCGACCGACGTCCTTTTCGTCTGGACCTTGGCACGCAATTGCTTGGAGCAGCACGGCGGACTGGTCTTAACCTACCTCCGCCCGCCAGCCCGCCCGGTGCGTACGGCGTTCGAACAAAAGGGCCTGCGACGCGGCGCGCAGATTTGGGAGGGCGTTTTTGCACTTCTGCCGCAGTTGTCCGAGCAAGCCGCCACTAGCCAGGAGGTGGTTAGGATCGGGAATAGACCCAGCGAAAGTCATCCTTAACGATTCCGCCGAGCCAAAAGAGCATAGCTCCATACAGGCCGAGCGAAGACAGCGCGACGGCTGGGCCTCCCCAGCCGAGCAGGAACACACCGACGGCGCCCGCCAAAGCACCTGCCGCCACCGCGGGAGCACTCGAGCGCAGGCAGTCAACGACGATATTGCGCGTAGCCGAGAACGCAAACCACAGGGCGAAACCCACTAGGCTGCTGATGAACGTTGCGGCTGCTGCGCCGACTCCTCCGTACGGCGGAATCCAGAGCAGGTTGAGAACAATATTGACCGCGACGGACACAGCACTCACCACCAACAACAACCGATACCAGCCGTGGATCAGAAACACGTTCACATACACGCTCCCAAGGAAGGCCAGGACCATGTTCCAACTCAGCAGCACGGCGGCTGGCCAAGCCGCCTCGTATGTTTCGCCAAAAATCAGCCGTAACGCCTCCGGCGCAATCAAGCTAATGGCCAGAGCCAAGGAGACCCCCGCCGCGGCGAGATAACGGAATCCAGTTAAATAACGGTGACGGAACACCCGTGGGTTCGAGCGGTGGCTTGCAGCCAGCAGCGGAAACAGCGAGAGCATCATGGCCTCCGAGAACATGCCAAGCGCTTCCGTCAGGCGGACAGCGGCCGCATATTCTCCGACGTCCTGGGCTCCGCGCAGGTGAAAAAGAAAGATTTGGTCGATGCGGAGCGCCGTCATGAACAGCAAGGCCAAGAGCCCGACCTGACTTGCTTCCCGCAAGAGGAGTCGCGCGTGCTCGACCACAAGTACCGGCGAGATGCGAACATACGAGCGGACTGCCAGGAGAAAGATCAGTGCAAACAGCAATGCGTTGGCGAGACCAACGATAAACACAGCAGTCACCGAGGGCTTCCAGCGCCAGCAGCAGAGGACCAGGATGAGAAAGCTCACGCTGCCGAGCACGCTGATGGCGTAGTAGGTCCGAACCTGGAGGCGACTCTGAAAGTAAGCGCGCGCTAACAAATCAAAGCCGAACGGCAACGCTGCTGCCGCGAGGCTGAGGCAGACAAATGTCGTGCGGTCCCAGCGGAAGGCCCACCCCAAAACGAACGAGACACTGGCGGCAACCAACCCGAGGCCAAGGCGCAGCCAAAGAGCTGTCCCCAGCAAGACAGGCGCGTCGTGCGGTCGTGCAGCAAGCTCTCGGGTGAGCACACGCTCCATGCCGAGGTCGGACAGAAATCCGAGAAAGAACATAACCGCGCCCACAAATGCGTAAATGCCAAACTGCTCCGCGCCCAGCATGCGCGCCAGAACGATCATCGTCGCCAAGTGCGCAATCTTCTGGAGCGTCATTCCGCTCAGGCCGCTGAAGGAGTTGCGCAAAAGTTGCCGGCTCATGTTCTTCTCTCGGTGCCCCGCATCCGTCTCGCGGCTTCTAACCACGAGACTCGCGGCACACGTGGCACACCCTCAGCAACCGATTGCAAGCCCGGGGCATCACCAGATCACTGCAATCCCAGCTCCCGCAGCGGCAAGCGGCCGGTCAATCCGTCAACAAAGCCGCGAACGAGCCACAAATAGGACTTGATCCGGTCGCCACGGAACAGTCCGGCCACCATCCACCAGCTCACGCCGAGAAAAAAGAGGGTCACGAACTTACACAACTGTGCTGGGCTCGCGTGCTTGCGCGCAAACAGAATGCTGTTGCGTCCGAGAAAATACAAAACGGGGAACGGGCGCGGGCGGTCCGGATGGGCGGCACCAAAGCCCCGGTGGTAAATCACAGCCCGGCCGTTGTAGACGACCCGGAACCCCGCCTTTCGCGCGCGGGCGCACCAGTCGACGTCTTCATGATAGCCGAAGAAATTCTCGTCGAAGCCGCCAACGGCCTCGATGGCCTTCCGAGTCATCATCATCCCATTGCCGATGACCCAGTCTACGTCTTTCACCACGGAGAGCTCCGGGGCATCGGGCACCCGCGAGCCGACTAAGTGTACAAGATCTCGGTGGTAGCGAAGCTCCCCGTATGCTCCCCACACGAGGCGATGGTCTTCGAGCAAGATGTTCTTAGCGCCGACCACGCCAATCCGCTCATCGCTCTTTGCCACCTCGACCAGCTCCGTAAGCAAGTCGGGGTGCAGTTCTGTATCATTGTTCAGCAAGAGCACGTAGTCAGCACCTCGGTTCAAAGCGTCGGCGATCCCGCGATTATTGCCTCCGCAAAAGCCGAGGTTCTTCTCCATAACCAACACTCTTTGCGCCGGGAACCGTCGCTGGATGGCTTCGACGCTGCCATCGATGGAAGCGTTGTCCACCACTGTGGCGCTCCAGTTGGGGTAGCGAATTCGCGGCAACGAGGAGAGGCAACGCAACACGTCCTCTTTGCCGTTCCAATTCAAAATGACCAGCGCAACGTGAGGGTCAGCCATGGTCCTTTGCCTCGGAGCCAACCGAGTGCCACGCGGCGCGGCTAGCCAACCCGAGTTCCTCGACCGGAACGGATCGCTCCAGCAACCCATCCCACACGCCGCGCAGTCGCAGGCGGAAGCCAGCCAGCTCCTTACGCCGCCAACGCAGCGCCCCGTCCTTCATCAGGTTGACCACCAAGTGCACGGCGTATTTTGCTTGCAGGCTTCGACTTGCGTGTTTGCGCACGAACAAGATCGCGTTGCGAGCGGAGAGATAAGTAATTGGGCTTAGGTACCCGCCTCCGTCGGTCGACGCGTGCATTCGGTGCCGGACGACTGCCTGCGGTACGTAGGCTACGCGATACCCAGCCCGACGTGCGCGCACGCACCACTCCAAGTCCTCATGGTACGCGAAAAACCTGTCATCGAAGAGCCCCACCTGGCGCAGCACCTCGGCGCGGATCAACATTGCGCAGCCGCTCACGTAATCGACAACGGCGAACTCGTTAAATTTCGACACGTCTGGCTCCATCCAACCACGCTGCTGAACCAGTGGGCCATGATAAGTCAGCACGCCATAGGCGGTGTGGATCCGCGGTGGGGTCTCTTGAGTCAGCGTCTTCGCACCGACCGCCGCCAGTGTTTCGTCCATGGCCAACACCGTGGTGAGTTGGAGCAAGCAATCAGCTTCCACAACTGCGTCGTTGTTCACGAGGAACACACCATCGGCTCCCAACCGAAGTGCGTGCTCCATTCCGGCATTGGCCCCAGCCGCAAAACCCCGGTTTTCCGGCAAAAGTAGCCAATGCAGCTCACAGCCAACGTTTGCCAACGTTGGGCGAGGATCCTGGGTAGATCCGTTGTCCACGATGACAATATCGTCCGGAACGCGCGTCCCGCGTTCGAGGCTTTCGACGCAGAGACGCGTGAGCGCTGCGTGGTTCCAGTTCACGATCACCGCGGCAACACGCATGCCCAAAACCTAGTGTTGGGGCCGCCGGGCCACAGCCAAAACTCCTCCCGCCACCAACCAGGGCGAAAGCGCGAACGCGATGCGTTGCAATAACCGACCACGCCGATTCAATTCCCACCGTTTGTGCCCAGGCTTCATGTCGAACATTCCAGCGCGGTACCCAAAGAAGGAAGACGAATCCACCCAAAGTCCTTTGCCGAGCGGCAAGTGGAAGTCGTCTGCATACAAGCCCTCGACGCGAAAACCGGCCTCCAACAAAAACTTGCGCAACTCGGCACCCGTGAAACGGTACTCAGCAAACTCCAGTTTGAGGCCACGGCGACGCTTCTGCCAGTCGCGCAAACGCCGCAAGTGATTAATCACGCAGCGCCGCCAGGGATTGTTGTACGGTACCGATACCAAGGCCACTCCCCCTGGCTTGAGCACGCGATACAACTCGCGCAGCGCGGTAAGCGGGCCCGCCTCGTCGTGCTCGATCACCCCCAACGAAATGATGCCGCCAAGACTGCAATCCCGCAGCGGCAAATGCAGCGTGTCCGATGCAAACACCCACCCGCGGGCTCCGTTCTTCGCAGCAGCGGCCAGGGCGGGACGAGCGAGATCAGTACCAAGAACCTTAAAGCCCCGCTGCCGCAAATAAATCACCCAACGCGCCAAGCCACAGCCGGCATCCAGGATCCAACCATCGCGCGGCAACTCCCGCAAAAAGACCGGCAGGGTGGTTTCGAAATCGCAGAGCTCCACGTGATCGGCGACCGTATCGAAACTCCAAAAGATCTGGCTCGCCTCAATGCCCGTGTTGACGGTATAGTACTTGAAGCTCACGATTCGTCCCCCTCCTCCCTTAATCCCAGTTCCACAAAGGGGATTGGCCGATCACGCAACGCATCCAGCATGCCCCGCACCTTGAGGCGTACTCCCTCTTGTTCACCCGTCAGGGCGCGCCGCAAATACTGCAACGGAAGCGTGCCCAACTGAAAGCACGCAAATTTTGCGCGCTGAAAAACATTCCCGTGCTTTTGCACGAACAAGACCATGTTACGTCCTGCCAGGTATTGGCGAACGCTCACAAAGCGCCGACCGCCGGAGCTTCCATGCCCTTTGTGCAAAATTCGCCCCTGCGGGGCAAAGACAACCCGGTAGCCTTTGCGGCGCGCGGTTGTGCACCAATCCACGTCTTCGTGGTACGCAAAGTAGGCATCGTCGAACAAACCCACATCAAGAAGGGCTTCTCGGCGCAACAGCATGGCCGTGCCTGGAACCCAGTCGACGTCGCGCTCTTCCGTGAAGCGAAAGTCGTCCGGCCAATAATATCCGATGAGCCGTACAAGCCCTTGGCGGTATGTGACGTAACCATAGGCCACCCAAATCCGTGTAGGATCGTCCCACGCCAAAATCTTCACTCCAACTGCTGCGATCCGTGGATCCCTTTCCGCCGCACGCACCGCCCAGTGGAGAACGTCGGGTTCTACGACGGTGTCGTTATTCAAAACAAAAACGTAGTCCGCCCCGGCATCCAGCGCGCAGCGAATGCCCGCGTTGTTTCCCCCCGTGTAGCCCAGGTTTCGTGCCAGGCGGATGCACTTCACGGCCGGAAATTGCTCCCGGATTGCGCTCGTGGGATCCACACGCGATCCGTTATCAACGACGATGACCTCGAAGCTCGGGTAGTTGAGTCGTTGCAAGCTCTCCAAGCACGCGATGGTGTTCTCGTAACCGTTCCAATTCAGTACGACGATGGCGACCTTCGGCGCCGAGCGATCCTGACTATCCATGCAGCGCCTCGCGATACACGTTCAACGTCTGCTCTGCGGTGAGGGACCAAGAGAAGCGCCGCGCGCGCTCCAGGCCTCGCTGACGCAACTCGAGCCGCAGTTCCGGATCGCGACACAGCCGCGAGAGCGCGTCTACTAGGCTGGGCACGTCGAGCCGAGACAAATAAAACGCAGCCGTACCAAGAACCTCTGGAATCGACGTATGCTCTGGAGCCACTACGGGGCAGCCGCAAGCCATTGCTTCTAAGAACGACAAACCGAAGCCCTCGTACCCAGACGGGCTGCAAAATGCGAGCGCGTTTCGGTAGAGGGCCGCGAGGCTCTGGTCCTCCACCTCGCCAACATACATGAGCCCGTGCGGGGGGCGGGCGAGAAACCAGGGCGAGTAACCGGGGCGGCAGCGGCCCGCCAACACGAGATACAAGCCAGGAACCCCTAAGTGCTGGTAGGCTTGCACGAGCAGTTCCACGTTCTTCCGCGGTTGTAAGGTGCCGGCGTAAAGGATGTACGGCGGCTTCACACCGTGCCGTTGTAAGATCGCGGCATCGGCGGCGTGCGGTCCGGGCTCGAACACCTCCCGAGCAGCGAGCGGGACTATGGTTACTCTGTCCGAAGGAACGCCCAGGGTGGTACAAAGGTCATCTCGAGCATGCGCGCTGTCAGTAATAATGCGCCGGGCCATGCGAACCGAGAGCGGAACGAGCACCCGTTGGTGCACTCGCTGCAGCCACGCAAACGACTTCGGTTGGTGAAACACAGCCAAGTCGTGCACCGTGACCACCTTGGGCAGTCGTAAGTGCAGAGGCAAGGTTCCTTTCGTTCCGTGGTACAGGTCGATGCGCTTGCTTCGCAACGCCGCAGCAGCCCGCTCCTCCCAGAACCCTTGCTCCCAGGGGTGGCGGAGCGGAATTTCGATCACGTCCTTGATCGCGCCATTCGCACTTTGCAGTCCTGCGGCGCGGTCGCACACGATGGTAAGTTCATGCTCGCCAGGAGTTCGCGCCAAAGCGTGAATCAGCTCGCTTGCGTAGCGCGCCGGCCCACCTTGCACGCTTAAGATCGCTCCTATGGCAATACGCATGGATGGCCATCCAAGGGTGGATTGTGCAGAGCTCCAGCTCGCCCGGCCACTCCGAGCCGGACTCCCCGCAGCATTGCAGCGACTACTCGCCACTGCCCGCGCGCGGCGTAGAGGATCGTGCTGCTCACAAGCAGACAGGATACCAAGGGAATCGCGATGACCCATTGCCACCATGGCACATGAGCGCGCACCAGCAGGAGAAGGTTGCGCGACTTCAGTGCGGCGCTCGTCGGGGTCAGGCCCCGCCCAAAACCGCGCCAGCCCTCGTGCTCTACCTCCGCGCGCGGGACCACGGCGATCTGGTAGCCGTGCTGTCGCGCTCTTAAGCACAGGTCAACTTCTTCATAGTAGGCGAAGAGATCCTCGCGGAAACCGCCCAGGCGTTCCCAACAGCTAACCGCGAGCAGCAAGCAACAACCGACGACTCCTTCCACGAGCCGGTAAGGCTCGCGCGTCGCGCGATACCGAATGAGAGCACGCGGCAGCGCCAAGAGTGACGCTCTCACGCGCTCCCCGACAGAGAGTACGCGCCGCGAGCTGCGGTCGATCACGACCGGTCCGACGATTCCCACATTAGGAATTTCCTCGGCCACCTCCAACAGAGTGCGGCACGTGTTGGGTTTGAGGATGGTATCCTGGGTGAGCAACAGCACCCACCGACAGCCACGAGCAAGGGCCCGCTCAATCCCTTGATTCGCTGCGGCGGCAAAGCCGCGATTCGTTTCGTTCCACACAAACTCCACCCTGGGATCTGACCCAGCGCAGGTCAGCAGCGCTTGTCGGTCTCCGGCGCCGGAATTGTTGTCGACAACGATGACGAAGGGGTCGACTTGCTCTTGTCGGAGCGCAGACTGGAGGCTCCCCGCGGCAATTGGCCCACCGTTCCAAGTCACCAAGCAAACGGCGATCGATTGCTTTGCGCTCATTCAAGAGAGGCAACAAATGTCGAAGCGAAGCGCTCCGCTTGTTTTGGAGCGGCAAACTGCTCCTGCATCCAGCGTGCGGCATTGGTTGCTATGCCAGTGAGCTTCTCGCGGTCACGACGAAGGTCTAGGAGAGCGTTTGCTAATGCCTCCGGGTTATCGGGCGGCACGAGTATGATTGTCTCGTTGTGTTCGAAGACTTCCCGTACGGCCGGTGTATCCGCTGTCACTACCGTCCGGCCAACCGCGCTGCACTGATACACTTTGTTCGGAATCACCATCGCCGCCTTCTCGTTAGCGGCAAAAATTCCCAGACACACGTCATGGTCCGCAATCAGCTTCGGTATCTGCGCGTAATCGATCCAACCTCTCCGGGTCACATTTCCTGAGGGCAGCTCGGCAAGCTGCCGGGCGACCTCCGCGTCCAACCAGCCGCGACCGCAAAATGTGAAGCGGATGCCTGTCTCCCGGGCTAACAACCTTGCCGCAGAAATCATCACGCCAACTCCGTGTAGCGGCAACAACGACCCGTAGAACAAGACCCGGAGGGTCGCGTCACTTTTCCGCGGCGGGCTGGGTCGAAAAGTTTCCGTATCATAACCGAGGTGGAACACTCGCACTTTCTGATCGCTGACGCCAAAGGTGCGCCGGAGATAGTCGGAATGGGTGTGCGTGTCGATGATGACGCGATCGGCCAAGTTCAAGCTTCGGCGGTCGAGCCAGCCCGCCAGTCGTACCGCTGACGGTGAGCTCGCGGACAACCCCCGATCGAGAACGGTTTCCGATACGGTGACCAGCGGCGCAAACACGAGCTTACGCTGGCGAGTCTGCCTCAACAGCGAGGCCAACAAGACGTCGAGTTGGCCACGGAATCCCGCCACGAGAATCTCGGCCGGACACCGCGCGAGCTGCCCCCATAGGCGCGCGGCGCTGGCGACGTAGCGAGCGGCGAACCACAGTAGATGGCGCGGGCGGGTGAAAGCGGGCGAGGTGAGCGGCGACTCTAAAAACGGCTGGTGGCAGCGTACGATACGGAAACCAGCATCGACAGCCGCTTTTTCTAGAATCCGGCTGACGGTGTATGAAGAAGGGTAGGTTCCGTAGAAGCACAGATTCGGCTTCGTTGCCCGGCAAGAGCCACTCTGACTCAAGTCCGCCCCCCTTGTCGGCGGGCCGTGTCCACATGGGGCAATCCGACCTTCTCGACAGGTGGCAACTGCTCGCGCAACTCTAGGCAACGCAAGCGGAACAACACGTCCTCGATGAGATTCCGATTTCCAGCGATTAAGTCTGCCACTAGGCCAATTAAAAGAGTCTGGAAGCCGATGATGATCAACAGTACCGTCAACAACAGGGACTGGATGTGGCCACCGCCCGAGCCGGTCCAGTAGAAGTACAAAAACCGGATCCCTGGGATCATCCCAGCGAAGATGAGGAGCCCGCCCAGATACGCAAACACCTTCAACGGCTCGTAGAGCGCATAAATCCGCACAATTGTGGCCGCGGACCTCTTCACGTACTGCCAGAGAGAGTTGAAGAGCTTGGATTCCCGTGTTGGGTAACTCCGCACCGGCACGTGTGTTACCGGCAGGCGTTTCTTCCCTGCCTGGATGATGGTTTCGATCGTGTACGTGAAGTCCGAGATCACATTGAGTCGGAGGGCAGCTTCCCGACTAAAGGCTCGGAACCCACTGGTTGTGTCAGGGATCGCGGTTCCTGAGAGGGTGCGCACCACCCAACTTCCGTACCGTTGCAAAAGTCGCTTGCTCCGCGAGAAGTGGCGCACCGACGCCGGGTCGCGATCACCAACTACCATGTCCGCTTGCCCTTCCAGAATCGGGCGAATCAGGGCAGGAATGTCAGCGCCGTCGTACTGGTGGTCGCCATCGGTGTTAACGATGATATCAGCCCCGAGGCGTAAACAGGCATCCAAGCCGGCGCGGAACGCACGTGCCAAGCCGCGGTTATTGGGGAAGCGCAAAATGTAGTCTGCACCCTCTTGACGGGCGACCTCTGCCGTGCGGTCGCGCGAGCCGTCGTCGATGACCAGAACTTCCACCTCGTCGACTCCGGGTATAGAACGGGGCAAGGAACGCAGTGTGGCGGCGAGGTGTTGTTCTTCGTCGAGGCAAGGAATCTGAATAATCAGCTTGCGCGGTTTCATGGTGTCAGTTCAAACAAGTTGTCACTAGCCGCAACACGAGTCAAACCTTCCACCCCAAGATCGAAACGACTGTAGGCCCATGTTGATCGAGAGCGTCCTAGCGGCGGTTCGCGCAGGCTTGTGGGGCGCCTTGTGTCTCTACATCCCAGGCCGCGCTTGGTCGGCCTGGCTCTACGGCCACGTTCCGCTTTCCCGCACTGCCGCGTCGCCACTGTTCTTCGAAGTCACCGCCAGTGTCGTAGCAACAACTTGGGTCGGCTTTTTCCTGCTTGAAGCTGGCGCCTGGTCTCCCATCACCCTCGCCACGACCCTCAGCATGCTCTCGGTGCTCGGCTTTTGGTTATCGCGAGGCCACAGCCGCCCGCGGTATTGCCGCGAGGATGCGCAGCTGATCGGGCTTGCAGCAATCTTGTGTTGCTGGCTCTTTCCTCCATTAGAGGCTCGCTTTTCCGCCGGAGACGCCACAGGGTATATCGCGGCGGGAATCCACGCCGCACGCGCGGGCGGTTTCGCGTTCAGTGACCCAACGATCGGCTTGATCGATATCGATTTAAGGCGAGCTCTCTTTCCGAGCGTCGCCGCCGATCGCGGCTCCCCTCCTTATCTTCGTTTGGAGGGTGGCTACGTTTTGCGCTCGCTTGATGGCGATGCGCTGCTGCCTGCATTTCACCATGGCATCGTTCCTTGGGTGGCTCTTGCAGCTTCGGTGTTGGAGATGGACCAGGTCGAATGGATCTTCGTCGTTTTTGGCGTGCTTGCCTTTGCGGCGATTTTCGCCACCGCTCGCTCGCTCGGAGCACCGCCACTCCTCTCCCTAGGTGCCGCTGCGTTAGCAGCGACCCAACCAGCTTTGTTTTTTTATGCCCGCTTTCCCATGCCGGAAATGCCCGCTGCATTCTTTCTGTGGGCTGGGGTGGCGATGGCCGGGTACAGTGCTGCAAGCGGACGCCTCACGGCGCTTGCCAGCCTAACTCTGGGATGTGCCGCCCTGTTACGGTTGGAGAACGCCTTCTTGGTTATTGTGGCTCTCGCCTTTTGCGCCGCCTTCGTTCCGGGCGTCAGCAACAAGCGAGCCCTACTGCTGCCCGCGTTTCTACTCAGCATTCAGGCACTCCTGCACGCTTACCTCTGGAGAACCCATTACTGGGGTAACCTCCTCAACCTTCTCCGTACCCACCAAATTGCGATCGCGGGCATTTTGGCCGGATGCGTGGCCATGCTCTTGGCCGCGAGGCGCAGCGACCGCTGGCGCAACACTTCGATGCCGCTTTGCGAAGCTCGCACGGTTTTTGCCGGGCTGGTCGTCCTGGCGCTGGTGAGCACTGGCTTTTTGCAGGCCTGGGTGCGTCACGGCACTGAGTGGGATTTGCTACGAGCCGCTTCTGGTGGCTTCCTGGCGCCGTTCGGCCTCTTCAGTTTACTGCTGGCGGCAGTGCGGGCTCCATTACGGGTGCCGCAGGTTTTATTCGTCATCCTCACCCTTGAAGCTGCGGTGATTTTTTTTCTCGCGCCGAACGCGACCCCAGTCAGCTTCTGGGTTGTACGGAGGGCGGTTCCGCTCCTGCTGCCTGGGCTTTGTCTCGCGCTAGTCGCCGCGGTCGTTTCCTGCACCTCCCGAATGCAACGCAGCCGCCAGTTGCTGCTCACAGGCGCGATTATGGTGACCGCTCTATGGACGCAATACGGAGCGCTGAGTTTGTTGCTCAGGCAGCATTATTTCGCTGGCGGTCGCCTCCACTTTAAAATGTTGGAAGGGTCGCTGATGCCGCACTCCATCCTCATCATGAGTGGTAGGCTCGCACCATTGAGCTTTGCTCCTCTCCTTTGGGCCACAACGCAAAGCCCGGTTTACTATGTCGGCAACCCGCAGAATTGGCTGTTTTCCGACCTCGTACGCACGCTTGCTGCGGCTGGAAGACCAATTTACCTCGTACAGCCGTCGCATCTGCCCGTCCATTCACCATCTGGCAAAAGCGGGCACTGGCTGCCGCAGCTTCGCTATGCCTTTTCTACCACGAGCCCTTTCCACCAGGCTCGTCCGGAAGACGGAGCTTGGCAAGACGTCGATCTCAGCGTCTATCGTTGGTCCCCTTAAAGGGGTCAAAATCCAGCCCCTAGTATCTTCGACCTTTCCGCTCTGGCCGGATGGAAACCGGTTCCATCCTGAGGGGCTAAGCAAGAATCCAAGAAAGAAAAAGGGCGCCCAGGTAAAACCTGGGCGCCCAAAAGTAGCGGCATCTTTTTTCGCGACCGCGGGTCTAGTTTAGGATGCCCGGACGCGCGACAACGTTACCATCATCGCAGTTCACCACCTCGGCACTCAAGATTTCCACGTTTTGCCGGGCCAGACCAGGCGGCTGCGAATTTTGCGTCAAGCACTGATCAAGTAGAATCGTCCCCAAAACCACACCTCGTGGATTGGCAATAAAGCAGTTGCTGGGACCAATCGGGCAGTCCACAGTCGTATCCTGGAAAGTGACCAACTTATTGCTTCCCGACGGATTCTTCGTCGTTACTCCGGAGCGGGTGGTGCGCAACGTGAGGCGTACTTTCACGCGTTGGCCGTTCTGCATGCCGAAGGCCAACAACTTCACTTTCCCCTGCCCGCCCGTTGCAGGGAAACGGCGCACATCAAGCCGACCAAACGTCATCGATGCTCCAACCGGGTTCGTGCCGCCAGGCGGTGGCAGCGGATCGGAGTGAGTTGCAAAACATCCCGTGGCAGGCAGGTTCGAAGGAGACACTACTGTCAACCCGCTTGGCGTACACGAGTCAAACGCACGGGCAAGCCAGGTCGAGTAACGAATGGCCCTCGTCGGAAAACCGCTCACCTGCGCCGACACTGGCCCAGCCGTCGCCACCGTCACACCGATTAACGTCGTTAGCCAAAGCTTCTTCATTGTTCCCTCCCTCTCGTTCTCGCTTTCACTTCGCCATGTTACCGCAGCACGCCTGCCCGAGCCAGTTCTTTGCCCGTGGCCACATTCACCAAACTCGCATCCAACACTTCAATGTTATTGGTACCCGTTCCTCCGCCCAGGTTCGAATTGGGCGCAAGGCAAGCGTTCAGGTCCGTCGCGCCAAGGATCGAGCCGTTCGGACGCACAACAAACGCATTCGGTGCGGGGGGGCAATCCACGGTGACGTCAGCAAAAGTGACCGTGGCACCCGACTTTGTCGGATTCTTCGTGCTCACCCCCTGCCGTGTAACCCGGAGATTGAGCCGCACCCTGACACTCTCACCAAAGGTGAGGCCCCGGGCATAAAGGCGAATTTTTCCGGACTTCGCCACCCGCAAGCGGGCAAAGTTATAGGGCAACACACTATCGGTCACCGAGTTTGCGGCTAAACAACCAGTATTCGGGACGTTTGTCGGTGAGACCACCGTGAGACCTGACGGCGTACACGCATCATATGCGCGCACCATCCAGGTGTCATAAGACGGAGCCTTTTTCGGATAACTTGGCAAGGTTTGCCCGAGGGCAGAAGAACTCAGCCCCGCGACGAAGCTCAACACAGCCAACGACACAAGCACTCGCATGCCGAACCTCGTTTCAACCGACCGGATCATCATTGCTGCCTCACGTGCCTTCGTCTGCCTCATCGGAGCACCCCCGGTCGTGCGAAAACCTTGTTGCCGTTGTCCACGTTAACCAACGCAACCTCTTCAATCTCGATATTCCCCGTGGCCAAGCCAGGATAAGGAGCCAGACAATCCGCCAAATCAATCGAGGCGCCCAGCGCGCCAGTGGGGTAAACGATCACGAAACCAAACGGCGGAGGCCCACAGGTGACGACCTGGTCCGCAAAGGTTACGCGCGCGTTAGTCTTCGAGGGATTTTTTGTATTGACTCCGAGCTTTGTCACTCGCAGCGTCAACTGGACCTTGACGCGCCCGCCTGGAGTCATGCCCCGGCCGAAGACCTTAATTTTGCCGCTTCCCTTCAGAATCCGCACCTTGCCAAAGTCCATCTTCATCTGGTCGTCGACAACCGAGGCCGTGGTTAGGCAACCCTGCGCAGGGAGACCAGGACTCACCACTGTGAGGCCACCAGGCGTGCAGGGGTCAAACGCACGGACCAACCAAGCTGAGAACGACCGAGCTACCAACGGGAACTGAGCTTGCGCCCAGGCACTCCCTCCGCCGAGCAACAAGCCCACAAAGGCTCCCGCTACGGCCATTCGCCAATGCACTTTCATGCGCTCCCTCCTGTTTAAGGTCCTCTCCCCGAAACGCTAGTTCAACAAGCTACTCGGGACGCATACTCCAACAGTTGTTACGCTTTGTCAAGAGCAAACCTCTTCGGCACTCGAGGGCCAAAACGCCCAGGGTTGATCCGCCACAGTTCGCGGGGCAAAGAGCTCGCTGTGGAAGATCTCGCCCAACGACGGGCCAAAATATTCTCGGCCAGCAACGCGTATCTGCTGCCTACGTTTTTGCTTCTCCTGGCCTTTCTTTTCGGCTCTTACCTGCATGTTTCCGAGCCAACACAAAACGATTTCGAACGCCTGCGCGACGCCCGACTTTTGGTGTTCTTCTTCTTGTGCTTCCTGGGTTGGTGTTGCTGTTACGCCGCCTTGGCAGACGCAGCGTTCTTAAGGAGGCACCCCGCAGACTGGCGGGGTGCCCGTATGTACATCGGCCTAGCCGTGCTCGTGTTTCCTCTCCTCCTATCGTTCCCGGTAGGTTCGCGCGACGTGTTCGCCTACGCCTTCTACGGGAAAATGTGGGGACATTATGGGGTCGATCCATTCTTTCACGCGCCCACCGAGTTCCAGGAGGATGCGTGGTACCCCCTGCTACAGGCATGGTGGAAAGAGGGAGCCGCTGGGTACGGCCCTTTCTTTCTCCTTCAAACTCGCTTGGTGTACGCGTTGTGTGGGGACAACCTGATCGCGACGGTCGCCACGTACAAGCTGCTGAATCTCGCCCTTCTCTGCGCGGGTGTTGTCGGTTTGAGCGTCCTCACGCGGGACAACGTAGACCAACCTCGCTTCGGTCATGACGGGCTCGTCCTCTGGGCGTGGAGCCCGCTCATTTTGTTCGAAGGGATCGCGTCGGCCCACAACGACCTTACCGTGGCTGTGACCCTCGTCGCCGCGTTTCTGTTCTGGCTCAGGCGCAGGTGGTGGATCTCCGGCTGTCTTTGGGCGTTTACGTTTTGGTACAAGTGGTACACGGTGATCGTCCTTCCTGCCTTCCTCCTGTGGTCGCTCAAACGAGAGCCGGCATGGTCTCCCGCCTTCGTGGGCCTGCTTCGAGCAGTCGCAGGAGCTCTCTTGGTCACGACTTGCGCTCTCCTGCCGTTCGCTCAGAACGCAAGCACCATTCTTCTCAAACCGCTTGGGGTCAAAGTCGGGCAGGCTCTATTTCCCACCGAATTGCCCCCGACGTTGTGGCCGATCTTTTATCTGTACCTCGAAAGCGGGTGGTTTGACTTGCAGCGTGGTCGCGAGCTCTTTGAGATTACACGCTACAGCTTCGCGGCGTTCTGCTTTGCGTGGGTACTCCTGCGACGGTGGAACGACGCGTATGCGCCAAACCGGGCGGCTGAAGATTGCTTCTATCTGCTCCTAATTTTCAACGGCTTTATCACCACCGTTCTGTGGCCGTGGCACCTCATGGCGACGTGCACATTTGGTCTGTTGAGTGAAACGGACGCGTCGCGGTGGATTGCCGTCGCTCTCATGATTGTGGGCATGCTCAGTTACTTTCTCACGTTCTCGATCGCCGCGCTTGCGGTTCTTCTGGCAACGGCTGCGCTGGCATTTTTACGCCGAAGACGAACCTAAGGGGCCACAATCCCGTTTCAGCTCACATCGTTGGAGCCAGCGTTGAGTCCTATCTGCTTGGGTCATGCGGTTGAAGTTTTTGCAAAGCGTTCCGTGCCGCCTCTTGTTCCGCGGCCCGTTTGCTCTTGCCATGGCCCCAGCCATACACTTGCCCTTCGACCAGCACTTCAACCACGAACCAGCGTGCATGATCCGGCCCGCCTTGGGTCACAAGCTTGTAGCGAGGCACGTTGCGGTAACGCGCCTGACAGAGTTCTTGAAGGGCCGTTTTGGCATCGAACTCCATGCGCGAGGGCAGGTGAACGAGCTCGTTTTCGAAATGCCGGCCCACGCATGCGCGTGCTGCCTCACACCCGCCGTCAAGGTAAATGGCACCCAGAACCGCTTCGTAGGTCGCAGCCAAAATGCGCGCTTTTTCGCGGCCGCCGGAGCGCTCCTCCCCGACACCCAGCCGGAGCGAGCGATCCAGCCCGAGAGTGCGCGCTTTGCGCGCCAAGGTTTGCGTGTTTGCCAAGGCAGCCCGGTACTGAGAAAGTTGTCCCTCCGATGCATCCGGGTGATGCTTCAGCAAGAGTTCTCCAAGCATCAACCCGAGGACGGCGTCACCCAAAAACTCGAGCTGTTCCATCCGCCGGGGACCGGGTCCCGCCATGGTCGACGCATGGGTGAGGGCTGCCTCCAAAAGGCTCTTATCGCGGAACTGGTAGGAGAGTTTCTCTTCGAGAGCGTTTAGACCAGACCTCACGGCAGGCACTCTCTCTCTCCCTCGGTATCAATCACAACGGCCAATTAACTGGCCCTTTTCACAAGCCACGATCTCAACGTCCCGTTCGCTGTTGCCCGGAATGCGGGTCGGAACACGTACACGCTGATAATTTCGCGAGTACCCTTGCGACCACCCACCATCGCTTTCACGATCTTCGAATAACACCTTAAGCTTTTGTCCAATGAACATCCTTGCGAAGGCGGCGCGCTTCCGCTCGCCTTGCGCTCTGAGCTCACGAGCACGATGTAAGACAGTGGTACGCGGCACTTGTTCGGGCAATTTCGCGGCGGTCGTTCCTTGCCGCGGAGAATACGGGAACACATGCAAGTACGTGAGGGGTAGCGATTCAAAAAACGCACGGCCCTCCTCGAATTCCGCCTCTGTTTCTCCCGGAAAACCAGCAATGACGTCCGTGCCAATCGCTGCATGGGGCAAACGGCTGCGAATCTCGGTCAAGCAAGCGCGCACCAACTCGGTGTCGTAGCGACGCCGCATACGACGCAGCACAGAATCGACTCCCGCTTGGATCGGGACGTGCAAATGTGGGCAGAGCGCGGGTGCAGTCTCGAACAGATGCAGCAAGCGGGGCGTGATCTCCGGCGGATCGATCGAGCTGAGCCGCAACCGTGGAACCCGATCCCGTTCCAAGAGCATCTCCACGAGATCCGCTAACTCCAAGCGCGGTGACAGGTCATGTCCCCAACTACCAAGGTGAACACCTGTCAGGACAATCTCCCGCACCCCGATCGAGGCCAGCAAGTCGTATTGTTCCACGACCGCGCGAGGCGGAACGCTTCGGCTCGCGCCGCGGGCCATCGGCACGATGCAAAAAGAGCAAAACAGGTCGCAGCCCTCTTGCACCTTCAAGAAGGCTCGGGTCCGGCTACTGTCGGTACCAACGCCGACGGTCCGCACTTTTCGCGTTTGACGTAGATCGCTCACCACAACGCGAGCTAGCGGCCTGTCGCCGCAAACGATCTCCACCAACTCAGCGAGTCGATTGAGCCCCACCACGACATCGACCTCTGGAATCGCCGCACGCTGCGGGGCCACCTGCGCAAAACACCCCGTCAACACTACCAAGGCTTGCGGATTCAAACGCCGCGCCCGGCGTGCTAGCCGCAGGCTCTCAGAGTCTGCTCGGTCGGTCACGGTGCAGGAGTTCACGATGTACACGTCCGCGAACCTGGGAAACTCCACGATCTCGCAACCACGACGGCGCAACGCCTGTGCGATGGCCACGGTATCGTACTGATTCACCTTACAACCCAAGGTGGTGATGGCCACTCTCCGCGGCTCCCGATCGGGCGCTTGGCTACAGTGCAGCATCAATCCAGCCTCCCCCGACGACCTGGTCCCCATCATAAAGCACTGCCGCTTGCCCGGGGGTCACTGCCTGAAGACCATTCGGCGCGGAAACGACGAAATGAGCCGATGACGTCTCTTCCACAACCACGGGCGCGTTCCGAAAACGAGAACGAATCTTTACGGTAAGCCGCTGGCCGGCCCGCGGGGGTTGCGGCACCAACCAGTTCACAGCCGTTGCCCGCAATCCCTTGGCCACGGTTGCTGAACGATTGCCGACTTGCACCAAACCGCGGACAGGATCGAGACCCGTAACGTACAATGGCGCACCGTTGGAAACACCGAGGCCACGGCGCTGCCCGATTGTGAAGCGATGGATTCCCCGATGCCGACCGAGCACCGTTCCGTTCTCATGCACGATGTCACCAGCGATTCCTCCGGTTCCAAGGTACGACTCTACGAAGGATGCGTAGTCTCGCCGGGGGACAAAGCACACCTCCTGGCTCTCCGGCTTCTCAGCCACCGGAAGCTGGAGACTTCGCGCGAGCGCACGCACTTCCTCTTTGTGCTTGTCGCCAACGGGAAACAGCAAGTACGGCAGGGTCTCGCGCTGAATTCCAAAAAGGAAGTACGATTGATCTTTCTCCACGCTGTGTGCGGCGTGGAGGCTGACCTCGCTAGAGTCTGGCGAGCGCACCAGGCGCGCGTAATGACCGGTAGCAACCAACTGCGCACCAAGACTGCGCGCTCTTTCCAACAACGCGTCGAACTTGACGAACTGATTGCATCGGGCACAGGGGTTTGGGGTGCGGCCACGGAGATATTCTTCCGCAAACGGGCGCACCACTTGCGACTCGAACAAGTCGGAAAAATCCATGACGTAAAACGGAATGCTTAGACGAGCTGCAACGCGGCGGGCATCGAGGAAATCGTCCAGAGAGCAACAACCGCTGTCACTCGGTCCTTTCCACAGCCTCATGGCTACGCCGACCACGTCGTATCCCGCACGCACCAGAAGCGCCGCTGCAACCGAGCTGTCGACGCCGCCGCTCATGGCGACCAACACGCGTTGCTTCATCGCGTTCGGCCCCCCATCGCGTGCTCCAACGTTCCTTCACTTCCCCGAATACGCGCCACCTGCTCCGCTACGCTCGCGGCAACGAAATCGATCGCTGCCTCCGTGAGGTCCGGCCCAAGGCTGAAACGGATCGCCCCAGCAGCGAGCGGGTGCGGCACCCCGAGCGCTAGCAACACGTGAGAGGGTTCCGCCGCACCGGCTGCACACGCCGATCCAGCAGAGACACAAATCCCCTCCAAGTCGAGTGCCGCCACGAGCGTGTCCGAGGTGACACCCTCGAACGTTACCATCAATGTGTTCGGCAAGCAGTGTGCGCCCACAGCCCCGTGCCGCTGCACACCGGGGATCGCCTGCAAGCAGTTCCAAAGACGGTCCCGCAAGCGTCCGGTTTTTTCCGCAAATGTCGCAACTTCTGCAACGGAAACCTCAAGGGCGGCAGCCAGTCCTACAATGCCAGCGACATTTTCCGTACCCGCCCGTAAACCGCGCTCTTGCCCCCCGCCGCGCAGCAAGGGTTGAACCCGAACCCCTCGCCGAACGACCAGCACCCCAGATCCCTTCGGCCCGCCAAACTTATGGCCTGACACCGAAACCAGATCTGCTGGCAACTCACCGAGTGGGATTTTGCCCACGGTCTGTACAGCGTCGGTGTGCAACCACACTCTGTGCGCCCGGCAAATCGTATGAATCTCTTGCAGGGGCTGAATCGTGCCAATCTCGTTGTTCGCCCAGCCAATCGAGACCAGTCGGACCTCCGATGTCAGGGCTCGCTCTAGAAAGTTCAGATCCACAAGCCCGTCTGTGGAAAGCTTCAGCCAGCGCACTTCCCAGCCCTGGTCCACCAGCCACTCGAGGGGCCGAAGCACAGAAGAATGTTCAATGGGCGTGGAGAGAATCACTCCTGGCCTCTGAACCCACGCAGTTCCCCACAGCGCAAGGTGATTTGCTTCAGTGCCACCACTGGTGAAGATGACTTCCGGCGGGGTTACGCCCAAAGTGGCGGCAACCGTTGCCCGCGCGTCCTCAATGGCTACCCTCGCCGCACTGCCCAGTGCATGAACGCTAGACGGGTTCCCGTACGCCTCGCGCAAGTACGGCCACATCGCCGATAAGGCTTCGCTACGCACCGGCGTCGTTGCATTGTAATCCAGGTAAATCATCGTGCTCCTGCGGGGTCCCGCTAACAGCAATCTGAACAGTAGCAGTTCGAGCCCGCCCCTAGGGCGCAACGTGCGACGGCTGCTCCTTAAAGCGGCTCCGAGGTCGGAGCGGGAGGGCGAGAGCGCCTTTTTTGTTTGCGATCCTTGTACAGCTTGTAATCGATACTATCGACAAGCGCCTGCCAGCTAGCCTCGATGACATTGTGGGATACGCCGACCGTTCCCCACCGATCCTTGCCGTCGCCCGACTCAATCAGCACACGCACTGTGGCTTTAGTCCCTTCGCCCCCGCCTAACACCCGGACCTTGTAGTCGAGGAGCTGGACCTCGTCGATCTGCGGGTAAAATTTCCGCAGAGCCTTGCGCAACGCGTTATCTAAGGCGTTTACCGGACCATTTCCTTGCGCCGCCGTGTGCTCCACCTCGCCGTCGGGCCCTTCGATCATGATCGTCGCTTCCGACAGGGGGGGCTCGTCTTCGGTGCGCTTTTCGTCGATGACGCGGAAACCAATCAGGCGAAAGTGGCGGGTGCGCCTACCGTTCAAGCCCTTTTGCAGCAACAGCTCGAATGACGCCTCTGCGCCTTCGAATTGGAAACCCCGGCTCTCCAACTCTTTGACTTCTTGCAGCACCCTGCGCACCGAGGGCTTCACGGATTCGAGGTCGAGGCCAAACTCCTGCGCTTTATAAATAATATTACCCTTACCGGAGAGGTCGGACACCAAAACCCGCTGTCGGTTACCAACAAGTGCAGGGTCGATGTGCTCATAGGTCCGAGGGTTTTTTTGCACGGCGGCAACGTGTACCCCTCCTTTATGAGCAAACGCGCTCAGGCCCACGTAGGGCTGGCGCTTGTTCGGCTCAATATTCGCAAGTTCCCAGACAAAGTGGGATAGTTCGCGCAGTTGCCGAAGTTGAGCCGCCGTCACAACGCGGTAACCCATCTTCAACTGCAAGTTGGCAACGATGGAACAGAGATTGGCATTCCCGCAGCGTTCACCGATTCCGTTAATCGTACCTTGCACCTGCCGCACGCCGTGCTGCACGGCAATGAGGCTATTGGCCACGGCAAGCTCGGAGTCGTTGTGGCAGTGAATCCCCAGCGGGGTGGACACCGCGGCGCGAACGGCATCAACGCCGGCTGCGACTTCGTCTGGCATGCGTCCACCGTTCGTCTCGCAGAGGCAAATCCAATCCGCCCCGGCTTCAGCCGCCACGCGGCAGCACTCGAGGGCGAAGTCCGGGTTAGCCCGGAAGCCATCGAAAAAATGCTCGGCGTCGAAGATCACGGTGTCCACGTGGCGCTTCAAGTACGCAATGCTCTCGTAAATCAATTCGAGGTTTGCCTGGAGGGGAATGCGCAAGTCCTCGCGCACATGTAGGTCCCAGGTTTTTCCAAAGATGGTCACCACCGGAGTGTCAGCTAGGAGAAGTTTGCGAAAGATCGGATCCTGATGGGGCCGTAGCCCTGCGCGGCAAGTGGAGCCAAAGGCGGCAATCCGCGCCTGTTTCAGTCGGAGCTGCTTTGCCTGGCGGAAAAATGCTTCGTCTCGCGGGTTGGAGCCCGGCCATCCCCCTTCGATGTACTTAATCCCGAAGTCGTCTAGGCGCTCGGCAATGCGCAGCTTGTCCTCGACGGTAAACGAAATGTCCTCGGCCTGACAACCGTCGCGCAACGTCGTGTCGTAGAGTTCGACTGTGGGCGCCTCGGTCATACGCTGGACTCCTCGCGGAACCCTTGCTCCACCAAGGCTGCATGCAGCACCCGTACCGCAAGCTCGGTATATTTCGCGTCAATGACGATCGAGATCTTGATCTCCGAGGTCGAAATCATCTGGATGTTAATTCCCTCCTGGGCGAGCACCTCGAACATGCGCGCTGCTACACCAGCGTGGCTGCGCATCCCCAAGCCCACGACTGAAATTTTGGCGATGTTGGTGTCGGAGGTCACCCCGGCCGCGCCAATCCCTGCCGCCACTTGCCGCACAATGGCCAGTGCACGAGCGTGATCCGCACGCGGGACCGTAAAAGTCACGTCTGTGTAGCCATCTTCGCTCGCGTTCTGAATGATCATGTCCACGACAATGTGCTCCCGGGCGATCGGACCAAAGATGCGTGCCGCTAGGCCGGGACGGTCGGGCACTCGCTGAATCGTGATTTTCGCTTCGTTTTGATCTGCCGCCACACCAGAAACCAAAACGTCTTCCATGCTAGGCTCCTCCGCAACGACCCAGGTTCCGGGTTCGTTGTTAAAGCTCGATCGAACGCAAAGCGGCACGCCGTATCGTTTCGCGAACTCCACCGAGCGGATTTGTAAAACTTTCGCCCCCAAGCTCGCGAGTTCCAGCATTTCGTCGAACGAAATGCGCTCTAGTTTCCGAGCATTGGGGCAAATCCGCGGATCGGTTGTGTAGATCCCATCTACATCCGTGTAGATTTCGCACGCATCCGCTTTCACGGCAGCAGCAATGGCCACGGCACTCGTATCGCTGCCACCCCTGCCTAAAGTGGTCAAGTTACCAAGACGATCCACGCCTTGAAAACCGGCAACTACGGCAACCTCGCCCGCGTTGACAATTTGCAGCAGTTTCGAGGCGTCGATCGATTTGATCCGGGCCTTCTGAAACACCCCATCGGTTTCCACTGGCACCTGGAAACCGAGCAGAGACCGCGCGGGAACACCCAGGTCCTGAAGCGCAATGGCGACCAAACCCACCGAAACTTGTTCCCCAGCGGCAGCGATGACATCGACCTCGCGCGGTACAGGTTGCGGTGACAGATCGTGAGCCAATTTAAGCAAGCGGTTCGTTTCGCCAGCCATGGCGGAGACGACAACAATGACTCGATTCCCTTCGCGCCACGTCCCAGCAACCCGCTCTGCAACAGCTCGAATGCGGGCCAAGTTTCCTACAGAGGTGCCGCCATATTTCTGAACAATCAACGCCACGTTCCACCCTGTTCCTGCAAAGACTCAATCCAACTTTGGTACCGGCGATCAAACGCAGTCAGCCTCGCATTGCGCTGAGTGCCGCTGAGGAACTCCAAGTCGATCCGTAGATGGCACGACTCGCCGGCAACCCGATCCCACCACTCCACCAAGGCGACGCCATCGCCGTAAAGGACTTCCCGCAACGCGAGAAGGTCCAAGACGCTCGCATCTAGTCGGTAAAAGTCAACGTGGTACACAGGGAGCCTTCCCCCCAAGTACTCGTTCACCAAGGTGAACGTCGGACTTCGGACACGCTCAGCGCCGCAGCCTACCCCATCTGCAACGCCGCGCACCAGCGTGGTCTTGCCAGCGCCCAAGTTCCCGCACAGTGCGATCCGATCGCCGGGACCAACAAACTGGCCGAGCGCCCAGCCCAAAGCGCGTGTGTCCCCTTCGTTCTCGAGGACGAATGTCACAACATTGGAAGTTTGGAAGCACTCAGCAGCCATTGCGAAGATGGTGAGTTACGTAGCGGTTACGACGTGTCACGCAATGCATGAAGCTGGCGGGGCACCTCGCGGGCCACTTCCGTGGCGACGTAGCCAGTCTCGCCATAGCTTTGCGCCAGGGAATCTGCAGCAGCACCATGGATGTACACGGCAACCAAGGCTGCATCCACGGCTCGCAGTCCTTGGGCCAAGAAGCCACCGAGCAAACCAGCTAAGACGTCGCCCATCCCCCCGGAAGCCATGCCGGGATTTCCAGTCGGATTGACCCAAACCGTGCCATTCTCTTCCGCAATCACCGTGCTCGCGCCCTTGAGCACCAAAACGCAGCCATGCCGAACAGCAAACTCCCGTGCCAACAGCGGTCGATTCTGTTGCACTTCTGGGACCACAATGCCCGTAAGCCGGGCAAATTCTCCCGGGTGTGGTGTCAGCACTAAGTTGGTGCGCCGTGTGTGCCCTCGGGCCCACAACTCGGCAAGACAGGTGAGAGCATCCGCATCGCACACCGCGGGCACGTCGGTCTTCTCCAAAATGAAGCTCACGAAGTTCCGACCGTCTTCCGAGACTCCCATCCCCGGCCCCAGGACCACTGCAGTCTTTCCTTCTAAGGCCTTCCGTAACGCGGTTTCATCAAACCGCAGTTGACCGCCCCGGTCCGGCAGCGGGAGGGTCATCATCTCGGGCAAATGGGAGGACAAAGTCAACTGCAGCGACGCCGGGCCTGCGAGCGTCACCAGCCCCGCGCCAGCCCGCAAGGCGCCTTCTGCCGCCATCTTTGCAGCGCCGGTGCGGCCAATAGCGCCGCCGACCACCAGTACGTGGCCGCAAGTTCCCTTGTGTGCTGTCGGCGGGCGATGGATGAGGCGACGGGCAACGTCAACCGCTTCAAGTTGCCAGTAACGAGGCTCCGCCCGTGTTACAGCTGCTTCGGGGATGCCAATATCGACGACTTCGAGTCGACCGACAAAAGCGCGGCCTGGGTAGACTACCAGACCAACTTTAGGCAGCCCGAATGTAGCGGTTACGTTTGCGCAGACCGCCCTGCCTAAGGGAATCCCCCTGTCTGAGTCTAAGCCAGAAGGTGTGTCGAGTGCGAGAATGGGCTTTCCGCTGCCATTCAGCAAATCAATTGCCTCGGCCAACGCCCCCGACACCGGGGAGTTCAAACCCGTGCCAAGCAGCCCATCGAACACGGCCGTCGCATCGGACAGGAGAGCAGCAAGCTCTCGCGGATTGATATTGGGCACTACCGAGATTGCCGTGCCCACAAGTTCCCGATATGCACGCGCGGCATCGCCCTTGAGATCTCCTGGGTCCGCCAACAGCGCGACGGAAACCGAAATCCCCTGCTCGGCGAGCAGGCGGGCGCAAACCATGCCATCTCCTCCGTTGTTTCCCTTTCCCGCCACGATGAGAACCCGCTTCCGGCTTTCAGCGGGAAAGTGCCGGTGAAACACCTTGACTGCACCACGGGCCGCGCGCTCCATTAAGGCGAAACTCGGAACACCGAATTCCTCGATGGTCACGCGATCCAACATGCGCATCTGAGCCGCAGACACCAAACGGATCGCCATCGCTGCTTCCTCGCTGGTTACCGTGCCGACACCGCGCGTACGGCCGCTGCAAGCTCCTCCGCCCAAGTTGCCAACAGCCCTACGTCCTCGCCTTCCACCAAAATCCGCACCACCGGCTCGGTGCCCGAGGCACGTACGAGAACGCGTCCTTTTCCTTCGAGCGCCTCTCCGGCAGCCCGTGTAACCCGCTGCACGTGCTCGTCTGCAACCGCTGCACGTGGATTTTTAGCCTCAACGTTCGTTTGAATCTGAGGCAACAAGTCGAGGCCCGTGCGCAGTTCGCTCAAGCGCCGCTGGCGCAAGCTCGCGATCTGCAACACCGCTAGTGCCGTGAGTATCCCGTCGCCGGTCGTTGTGTGGTCGAGCCAAACGATGTGACCCGATGGTTCTCCTCCGAGTTGGCTTCCACTCTGCCGCATCAGCTCGACGACGTAGCGGTCGCCCACCGGTGCTCGCACAAGCTGGACGCCAAGGGTGCCCAGTGCCCTCTCCAAGCCGAAGTTCGACATCACCGTTCCCACCACGACAGCACGGCGAAGCTTCCCCGTTTCAGCCAAATGTCGGGCTAGGATCCAGAGTAAGCCATCACCATCCAGCACCGTACCGGTTTCATCGACAAGCACCAATCGGTCAGCATCTCCGTCAAACGCAGCACCCGCATCGGCGCCTTGTTCGACTACGGTGGCCTGCAAAGCCTTTGGGCACAACGCTCCGGAATTAAGGTTGATGTTGTAACCGTCGGGCGCCGCGGCAAGCGCCGTCACGCGTGCGCCCGCTTGTTCAAAAAGGGCTGGCGCCACCGGCACAGCTGCACCGTTGGCGCAATCGACTGCCAAACGTAACCCGCCGAGGCTCTTCCGTCCGTGGAGCGACTCCAAAACGGAGTCGACGTACCAGTCAGCCGCATCCGTCACCGGGGTCGGCGTACCAACGCTACTTTCAGCCGCACCGATGCCTTCCGCCGGTACAGGTTGGTCGCCAGAGAACAGCGCGGCTTCGAACTCCTCTTCCTCCTGAGACGACCACTTGTAACCGTCGGACCCGATCAGCTTCACACCATTGTCATGCCAAGGGTTGTGCGAGGCAGAGATCACGACGGAATCACAGGCGAACCGATGGCGGGCGAGCCTTGCTGCTGCCGGCGTGGGTAAGACACCAGCGAGCAACGGTTCGCCGCCTGCCGAGCACAGCCCCGCGACCAAAGCGGCCTCGATCATCGGGCCCGAAATTCGTGTGTCTCGCGCAACGAGCGTGCGCTGGCTGCGACCGAGTCGGCGCTGACGCTGACGAAGGTGCTGTCCAATGCGTACCACGGTCAGAGGATCCAGCGGTGGTTTGTTCGCAACTCCGCGAATCCCGTCCGTACCGAAGAGGTGAGCCATGGTTTGGGGTTTTTACACCGCTTTTGCCGCCTCGGCAAAGAGCTGTGACCGCTTCCGTTCCGGAGACCTGCCCATCCCGCCTCGGTTGCCTAGCCCACGACTCGACTTCTTCTCTATTCAGCGGCGACCGCGAGGTTGTTCATGAGAAGCAGCAAGGTTCACCAGCACATCTGGAGGTTCGATCGAAACCACTTCAGCTCCAGCCGGCGGATCGTACACAACCGCCAAGCGATGCCTTCCGGGGCTTTTGCCGGACGCATCCACGTAAGCGAGGCGTTCCTCGATTCCAGCCTCCTGAAGTAAGCGCTTCGGTCCGCGTAGCAGGACGCGGACGGTACCGGGTGTCACCGCCGCGGAGCTGCGCGCATTCCGAACTTCGATGGGCACGCGGCGCAGCTCCCGAGTGGTAATAACGTCCTCGACCCGGAGCTGCACCACGACGCGCGTGGCACTGAACGACACATAGTCGCCGACAGGCTCTAGGGCGACCTCTCTCTCGAAGATCCCTGGTTCCACGTTACTGATGTCGATGGGCTGCGTATAAGCAACCGTCACGTCCTCAATCGTGGAGGCGGGGCCGATCACTTCGACCATTTCAGGTGCAATTTTCGTTTCGGCCATTTGAAACTCAGGCCTGAGCCGGCCGTGCAAGCGCAAGCGCACCGGGACGATTTTATGCCCCACACGCTCGAGCTCCAAAGTGACTTGCGCTGGAGTGATGCGCTGCACGCGGACTCCGCGGGGCAAAACTAACGCTTCCGGGCTCAGCCGGAAAACGGCTGGTCCCGGGCGGACGCCGTTCAAATCTATTGGGAGGGCGAGCCGGTTCCGGTCGATTCTCCCCAGCAAAGTCCGTGGTCCAATCAACTGTACTTCGACGAAATCGGGCCGCGGACTTGTGATCATCAGGTTCGGAGGGAGATTGCGCAGCTCGAGCGCGACCTTAACGGTTTCCACCGTATCGCGCTCGCCGAAATTTACGAAGCTCCACAGCCCGAAGGCGATGGCGAGGGAGAGGATCTTTAGTAACAAGTTGTGGGTCAGCGCCTGCCACCAGCGGCGCGGGTCCCAGATGGCGGTCACGGCACGGCGCAAGGCCTCCAGGAAGCGAGCCATGAGCCGTCTTATTTCACGCGCCCAATAATTTCTGCAACGTAGTCCGCAACGTTCCGGCGTCCACGTCGCGAGTGATGCGGCCCTCTCGCACTAAAGAGATTGCGCCCTCCTCTTCGGATATGACCACGACCACCGCATCGGTCTCTTCGGTCAACCCGATGGCCGCTCGATGACGCGTCCCCAAGGTACGGCTGACGTGCGGGTTCGACGTCAGGGGAAGGAAGCAGCCGGCAGCAATGATCCGGCCGTGGTGGATAATGATGGCTCCATCGTGGATTGGAGAACTCGGTAGGAAGATGCTGAGAATTAACTCCTTACTGACTCGAGCATCTAAACGGGTGCCGACTTCAACGTACTCGTTCAAGCCGACTTCCCGCTGAAGAACGATCAGTGCCCCGATCCTCTTGCTCGCCAAGGCAACCGCGGCGCGCACAATCTCTTCCAACTCTTCTCGTTCGATCCACTTAGCCGTGCCGAAAAAGGGACGGGTTCCCACCTGCGTGAGTGCTCGCCGAATGTCGTCCTGGAAGATCACGATGATGACCAGCAGGATGGAGCTCAAGAAATTGTCCAAGATCCAATTCAGCGTATAAAGCTCGAAATACTGGGACGAGAGAAAAGCGAGGAAGACAACGCCGAGCCCTATCAACATTTGGACAGCGCGGGTGCCCCGAATGAGGTCGATAATGCGGTAGATAATGTAAGCGATGACAAGGATGTCGATCGCGTCTTGAATTCGGAGGGTGGTCAAGAAATCCAACATTGCCACTCAGCCTAAAAAGCGGCGAAAGACCACAGGACGCCGCAGTCGCCAGGGAATCGCGATCGACCGCGCCCCAGCCCCCACAATCGACCAACTACCCAACGGCCCAGGCCCTACTTGAGAAGTGGCCACGCTTAAGCGGGCAAGGGTATGTCCGTCTATGCCGTCATTCCAGCACTTGCGCGCCACCCCTCTGCCTTGGCCTGGACTTCTTTCTGGCTGCGAATGATCGCGTCGATTTCAGCGCCGTCCAGCACTTCCTTCTCGAGCAACGTTTCCGCGAGACGGTGAAGGATGGCAATGTTGGCAGCAAGAAGATCCCGAGCCCGCTGGTAGCATTCGTTGATCAGGCGGCGCACTTCGTTGTCGATCTCCACCGCCGTGTGCTCGGAATAATCTTGGAGCTGAGTAAAATCCCTGCCCAAGAAAATTTGCTCTTCCTTTTTCCCAAAGGTCATCGGGCCAAGTTTTTCGCTCATGCCCCACTGGCAAACCATCTTCCGCGCCCACTCTGTGGCACGCTCGATGTCGTTCGCGGCGCCAGTAGTGATCTGGCCTAACACCAGCTCTTCTGCGGCTCGCCCACCGAAGAGGATTGTAATTTGTGCCAGGATTTGGTCCCGCGAGTAAGAGTGACGGTCATCCGCGGGAACTTGCTGGGTGATTCCCAGAGCCATACCGCGCGGGATAATGGAAACCTTGTGCACCGGATCGGCTCCTGGGAGCAACTTAGCGACAAGAGCGTGGCCGGCCTCGTGATAGGCTGTACTGCGCTTCTCTTCCGGACTCATGATCATGCTCTTGCGCTCCACACCCATGAGGACCTTATCCTTGGCGAGCTCAAAGTCCGCCATACTGACCTTATCTTTATTTTGCCGCGCCGCGAGCAACGCAGCCTCATTGACCAAGTTCTCCAGGTCCGCCCCCGCAAAGCCCGGTGTACTGCGCGCCAGCAATGCCAAGTCCACATCCTCGGCGATCGGGACGCGTCGCGTGTGGACGCGCAGAATCCCTTCACGGCCTTTCACATCGGGGCGAGGAACGACCACCCGTCGATCGAAGCGCCCAGGACGAAGCAGTGCAGGATCCAAAACGTCGGGCCTGTTCGTCGCCGCGATCAAAATGACACCTTCGTTAGTTTCAAATCCATCCATCTCGACGAGAAGTTGGTTCAGCGTTTGTTCACGCTCATCGTGCCCCCCACCGAGCCCGGCGCCCCGATGGCGACCAACAGCATCAATCTCGTCGATGAAAATAATGCAGGGTGCATTTTTCTTGCCTTGCACGAACAAGTCGCGAACACGCGAGGCCCCGACACCAACAAACATCTCCACGAAGTCCGAGCCGCTGATCGAGAAAAAGGGGACGCCCGCCTCTCCGGCGATGGCGCGCGCCAGCAGGGTCTTCCCGGTACCGGGGGGGCCAACCAGCAGGACGCCCTTTGGAATCCGGCCTCCTAGCTTCGTGAACTTTTTGGGGTCCTTCAAAAAAGCAATGATCTCTTCGAGCTCCTCCTTCGCCTCGTCTACCCCCGCCACATCACTAAACGTCACTCGTTGAGAGTTCTCGGTGAGCATCTTCGCGCGGCTCTTCCCAAAAGCCATCGCCTTACCGCCACCGATCTGCATTTGCCGCATGAAAAAAATCCATACGGCAATGAGCAGAAGCATGGGGAACCACTGCACGAACAGCACCAGATACCAGGGTTCGCCCTCCTCGGGGCGAGCTTCAATCTTTACGCCCTTGTCGCGCAGCAGTTTTACCAGATCAGGATCTTGAGGAGCAAACGTCTTAAAACGCTCTCCCGTAGCATACCGGCCCCGAATGTTCTGTCCCTGAATCGTTACCTGCGCCACTTCGCCTTTTTCTACGGCACCGATGAAGTCGCTGAAAATGACCTCGGGCTCTTTCGTCTGCTGCCGGCTGAAGACGTTGAACAGCAGTAGAAAAAGTAAGCCCATAACCAGCCATAGGGCGACATTACGGGAGAACTGATTCGTCATAAGGGACTTCGCCACCTACGCAACGATCGAAGCACGGGTTGCACGCTAACACATGCATTTTGGGGCGGCAACGTGCTTCTCGTGCGCCCTCTAGCCGTTACTCCTTGCGGCACACAGCCGCCAGATGCGGCATGAGTTCGCTGTCACCAGAGCGTGATTACTACGAACCACTCCTGGCACCCAGAGCACCCTTGCGGCGTCGGCCACGAGCGGCCGACCCCAACGTTGTGACCGAGGGACCTTTTTATCCGTGAAAATGTCCTGAAGCTTCCGCCTACCCATCATGCCGAAGGGCACAACCGCGTCTCCTCTTTTACACGGGCGGGCAAGCAAGGTACCTTGGAGTGCGTCCGCATCAACCAGGGCGACGCACTCGTCGCGACCCAGCTGAGTCACATCGTCGGGCCGCACGGAGCAGGCTTCCACCCGTAGTTGCCACCCGCCTGGTAAATCGTAAGAGGTGTCGGGCAGCAACGAAATCGGGCCCCATTGATCGGTCACCGCAATTTTTTCACCAAAGGGAACCCCACAAACGAGCCGCCCTTGAGCCGCCGTCACCTGAGCGGCCGCTTGGCCAGGCAGGGTTACGAAGATGCCCCGGCCACCGCTCAGTTGGGCGTCAAGCTGGGCGACAAGCGAAGGTGGCGCGCTCTGCCCCATCTGTCGAGCGAGCCACAATCGTAGGAGTGACCGCCGGATCGGGGGTGCCATTTCGCGGAGCGAAGCGATGGCGAGCGCTCCGTCGCCAGTTTCCACGGACCTTAGTTTTTCTTCGAGAAGGGCTGCGTAAGCGGCAAAATCATCCCGCGTATCGGCCGCCAACCTGGCCAGGATACGGGGTGCTGCGGGTACTTCGGCTGACAGCACCGGGAGGACTGAGTGGCGGACACGGTTGCGAAAGAAACGAGGGTCCGTGTTGGTATCATCCTCGCGCCACGGGATGGCGAGCTCGGTCAAAAACTCCCTGGCTTCTTCACGGCGGCACTCGATGAGCGGCCGAATCACGCCGTCGCCTCGAATCGGCAGAATGCCGCGAAGCCCTCGAAATCCAGTGCCCCGCAACATCCTCAACACAACCGTTTCAGCTTGGTCGTCGAGCGTGTGCCCGGTTGCAATTTTTGAGCAGTGAAATCGTCGAGCGACTTTGCGCAGGTACCGATAACGATACGATCTCGCTTTCGCCTCTACGTTCCCCGCAGCCAAGACCTCGGCGGCCAGCGACTCCGTGTCAACGGGGAGGCCGAGCTGCCTACCCAGCTCCACGACGAACTGTTGATCTTCGGACGCTGAGGGACGGAGCTGGTGGTTCAAGTGACCTACAATCAATTCCAGGCCGAGATGCGGAGCGATCTTGGCCAACGCAACCAGCAGTGCCACCGAATCGCCGCCGCCAGACACAGCCACGACAACGCGCTCACCCGGACGGAGCATCTCGTGCCTGCGAACCGTTCGCCACACTTTGCGCAAGAACCAGTGACGCTTTACCAGCATGCATCAATTACTCTTGCACGGTTCGTGTTTCGTGCAAACCGCTTCGGTTGCAGGCAAGTGCAAGCAAACCGCGGGGAACCCTGCTATCGGGCAATGCATGCACATCGCTATCGTGGGAGCGGGACCCGCGGGCCTCGCCGCGGCGTACGATTTGGCTCGCGCTGGTCATGCGGTAACGATTTACGAAGGCGCGGAGAACGTCGGTGGCTTGGCCGGAGGCTTTCGTGAGCCTCATTGGAACTGGTCACTGGAGAAATTCTACCACCACTGGTTCCAGTCAGACGCGGCCATTCTCGGCCTCATTAAGGAGCTAGGTTGGGAATCTGACGTGCTCTTTCCGCGTCCCTACACGGTTCTCTACCACGAAGGCCAGTTTTACCCTGCCGATTCCATCGGGACGGCCATCCGCTTCTTCTTTCCTCGTTTTCCCGTGCACGATGTGCTTCGTTTCGGGCTGGTAGGCCTCTATCTGCGTTTGACACCGCGCTGGAAACCTCTGGAGCAAGTGCCTGCCTCGCAATGGTTACGCCGGTGGGCTGGTAGCCGGATCTACGAAACGATTTGGGAACCGATGCTCGTCGGCAAGTTCGGGGAGGAACATGCCCATCTGGTCAACATGGCTTGGTTCTGGGCCCGGATTAAGTCGCGGACAACAAGGCTGGGTACGTTTGCGGGAGGGTTTCAAGCATTTTTCGACCGCTTTGGGGCCGTTCTGGAAAGCAACGGGGTGAAGATCCGGCTGCGAACGACCGTGACGGGGATTGCACCGCAAGACGATGGCGGTCTGGTCGTCGAGACATTGCAAGAGCAACAAGTGTTCGACGCCGTCATTTGTACATCATCCCCAGCGTTGGCCGCACGGATGATCCCCGCGTTACCCGCGAGTTACGCGGACAAGCTCAGATCCTTACGATCGCTGGGAGCGGTTGTCCTCATCGTCGCGCTGGACCGCCCCTTAACGTCCTTTTACTGGCACAATCTGCCGAAGTCGGCTGGCTTTCCATTTCTCGCGTTAGTGGAGCACACCAACTTCGTTTCAGCCGAAAACTTCGGGGGAGATCACCTCGTGTATTGTGGGGACTACCTGGAACCCGGGCACGAGTACTTCCGCCTCTCACGCGAAGAGCTACTCGAGCGCTTCATCGCGTCCTTTCCGCGATTCAACCCCGCTTTTGAACGCAGTTGGGTCCGAAACTCGTGGTTGTTTCGCACGAACTACGCGCAACCGATTCCCTTCGTAAATCACTCGGAGAACATTCCTGATCTTCGTACCCCAATCCGTGGACTTTATTTTGCCTCGATGAGCCAGGTGTACCCTTGGGATCGCGGTACGAACTACGCTGTGCAACTCGGCCGAAGGGTGGCGAAACTGCTCCTAGAAGACCTAGCCTAACACGAGTGCTGCGTTGGCACTCCGGCGGTTTCGGAAGCGGAAAATCAGAATCGCACAGACAACGTGATCCAACCCTCGTCGTTGCGGCGATATTGGCCGACGACGGACCGTTTCCTCCCGGCAATAAACAGGTATCCAAGTTCGGTAGCGAGCCAATCCGACCACTTGTAGATTAATCGCGGCCGCAAGAACGAGTAGCTGCTATCGATGCCGTAGCCACCGAGGCCATGCACCTGTAAGCGCTCCGCGAGGAAGTTTTTGCGCAAGGTCAAAAAGACGCGGGTCTCGACGTCGCGGATTAGCAAGCGTTCGCTTCCCCTACTCTTCAGGAGGTTTGTTTGGTTGACCTGCAAAACGGTGAGCCAACCACGGTGTTGGTAGTCCATCCCAGCCCCCCACTCGACGGCATCACGGGTTACGAACGCATCCGGAAGCGCAACAGGAGTTACGCCGGCACCGCGAGCCAAGTCCTGCAGACCCCGCAGCACTTCTCGCGCGAATTCCGCAGAGTCAGACAGTAAGCTCCGAACTTCACGGGCATATGGACGGCCACTGACAAATGCGACCTCTCCTCGGAACGCAAATGGTCCGCGCGAATGGGCTACGTCGAATCCCCAAAGATCGATTGACTTAAAGACCGGGAGGAGAAACGTCTTTCCCCGCAGGTTTGTCACGTGCAATGGGTTGGCGGGGTTGGGGTCAGGATCACCAGTTGCCCATGCTCGGAAAGAAAAAGCTGGCTGGATGTCATAGCCATGGTAGAAATAAGCGGCCGTATCGACCTGATGAACAGTCGTAGCGAGTCGGGCAGCGAAGGACCCATCGCGAAAGGTCGCCCGCGGAGCCTGGTTGATCAGCCGAAATGAAAGCGGCACCGCAACGTCCGGGCTGATCCCTCCACCTGGAATCGGCAAGGCCCCTGCCGGAATGGAGAACACTGAGGGCGGTACCGCAGCAGGGGGGAACCACCGCTCAGCCTCGCATTGCGACGTACTGCTGCCGACCGTTCGGCAGCTGGCGACAGGAAATCTGTAGGGCAGATAGAGCGGAGCCCAGGCAAAGGTCAGCCGAAGGTCATCAACACTGTCGCGTACGGGCAGCGAATAGGTCAACAATGCCGCTGGAGTTCCCACCTTCCTCTCTGCTTCCTCAAGCAGGAAAGGGTCGAAGTACGAAAGCGAGTTCAATACGTCCACTGGGGAAAATCGGTCCAGCTTTCCCCAGCTAATCCGCTGTTTGCCCAAACGCAGATCAAAGCTGCCCCAATTCGCATCGACGTAAAATTCTTCGAAGTCGACAGCTGGCGATAGATCTTGAAAGACCCTTCGCCAATGAATTACTCCGCCCTTTGTCGCGAGCATCGTTGGCCCACCAATCACCCCGCCAATAGCCGCGGCAAATCGAAGGTTGCGATTCCAGTCGATGCGGGGCGTTAGGCGTACCCTGCCCTGTGTGCGTTCACGCTGAGTGGATCGGTTTTCTTCGAAAACCTCGCGGGCCGACAGTGTGACGCCTAGCTCGATGCGTTTCCCCGCCCAATCCACGCGGTATCCCCATCCCTGAGCAGGGAGCCAACAGCTCGCCAAAGCCCCTATCAAGGCTACCATGCACCCACGTGCTGCCACGCGTACCATCCTCAAGTTGTCCCGTTCCCTTCCCTAGAGCGGCGAGGCGATTACCTTGAAACTCCCAATTCAGCAAGGTAACCGTGAGCGCGTGGCCAAGACGAGCGAATTTGTCGACCAAGCAACGCAGGTACTGGAAGGGGACATTCTGCTAGCCCAGCAGCGCTTCGTTACCGCCATGGAAGCGCGGCTTGCCACGATGCCGCGGGAACAAAAGGAAAGATATTTTGCCGTCTTGTCCGCGTTGGTAGCAAAGCTTGAGGACCCGCAAAAAAGCTTGCGTGAGATCTTGCAAGAGATGTTTCACGAGACGGCGTCGCTCATCTTTGCGGAGCTTCAGGGACAAGGATAGTTTGGTCTGGTGAAATCGGCCTTCGCACCGCGGCTGATCAATGGGCCGTTTGGCGACCCGGGTCTCTATGTCTACCTTCGCTGGCTTGGCCGCGGGCTGCTCTTCGACCTAGGAAACCTCGAGCGACTTCCCGGACCAGCCATCGCGCGACTGACGCATGTATTCGTGTCACACACGCACTTGGACCACTTTGTGGGCTTTGACAGAGTCTTGAGAGTGTTTCTGGCGCGCGATGTCGAGCTCGCGCTCTACGGGCCGGCGGGCTTCGCCGAGAACGTCGCTGGGAAGCTCCGCGGTTATACATGGAACCTCGTGGAAAACTATCCGTTCTCTTTGCTTGTTCATGAGGTTCTGCCCGAGAAAGTCCTCGTTTATCGCTTCCGCGCGCAGACAGGCTTTGCCGCGGAGGAAGTTGGCGAACGACCATTCGCTGGGATCCTGCACCGAGAGCCCTCCCTTTGGGTGGAAGCGGCAATCCTTGATCATCGAATTCCCTGCCTCGCTTTTGCCCTCTGCGAGCCCGTGCGATTGAACATTCGCACTGACGCGCTGCAACGGCTGGGGATACCTCCTGGACGTTGGTTGAATGAGCTCAAAGAGCGCATTCGGAATGCGGAACCAGACAGCACGCCGATCACGATCCAATGGACCGAGCAGGGGCAGTTACACACCAAACAATTCCAACTCGGCGACTTGCGACGGGAACTGGTTTTAGAGACGGCCGGCACCAAAATTTGCTACGTCGTGGATACATTGTTCCACCGAGCGAACGTCGAACGAATTGTGAATCTCATTCAGAAGGCTGATATTTTGTACTGCGAATCTCTGTTTCTTGACGAAGATCGGGACGAAGCGTCGAAACGCTACCATCTCACTGCCAGGCAGGCGGGCACTTTGGCCCGACTTGCGGGCGTACGCGAGCTTCGCACGTTTCACTTTTCTCCGCGATACAGTGGGCAAGCGCAGCGGTTAATTGCCGAGGCCCAAGCCACATTTCGCGGTGAGTTGCCCCCAGATGAACCTTGAGGGACCTGCGCTCGACTTAGTTCTCGCGTGCCCCGTGGGCCATTTGGCCACGGCCAATCGGCAGGGCACGCCTCATGTCGTACCGGTTTGTTTCGCCTATGACCGCGGACGCTTCTATTTCGTCGTCGACCTCAAGCCGAAACGGAATCCCGAACGAATCAAGCGGCTGCGCAACATCCAAGAAAACCCACGCGTGGCTCTAGTGATTGACCGCTATGACACCGACTGGAGTCATCTAGCGTTCGTCTTAGTGCACGGCATTGCACAGGTAATTCGTGAGGCCGAGGAATGGCAACACGCGATCGATTTGCTGCGAGCTCGTTATCCCAACTACCAGTCGATGCCCCTCAGCTTCACGGCCAACCCAGCGGTTCGCATCGAAGTCGAGCGGTGGCATTTTTGGCGAGCCAGCGAGAGCCAGGGTTCGCATCCGAAGGACTAATAGACCGGTTCCAAGCGGGGCGTTGAGGCAAGCGCGCCATTCTGGGTTCTCTGCTCCCCTATGACACGGGCTCGACAACAACCGTCAGATGAGCGACCACGCCGGCGGGAAGGTGTACAGGAACCGTATGCTCACCGAGAGTCTTAATTGGCTCCTCCAGCCGAATCCGTCGCCGCTCCACTTTGATCCCTCGCTCGGCCAACAAGCGCTCGAGGTCCAAATTCGTGACGGATCCGAACAGCTTACCCTCCTCCCCCGCGCGCATCCGCACGACAAGCGTGAGCTGTGTGAGTTTCTGCGCCAAAGCTTCGCTCGCTCGCTTTTCTCGCTCGTACCGTGTCGCCGCAACCCTCTGCTCGTGCTCCAGCAAACGACGATTGCGGCGATCGGCGACCACGGCCAAGCCACGCGGAATCAGGTAGTTGCGTGCAAAGCCCGGGCGAACCTTCACGATTTCTCCACTGCGTCCCAAGTTGGGGATTTCCGCCTTCAGAATGACTTCCATAGGGCGCTCCGTTTCGTGCGTTCGGATTTACCTTCTGCGGATTCAGTTTGTGGACACCGTCATGCTCGCGGAATTGGCGGCATGCATGAATGTTAGGTTCTCTCTGTCCACCCAAAGTAGGGTAATTACTACACCTCGGTTACTGTATACGGCAACAGTGCCACCGTACGTGCGCGCTTAATCGCAACTGTCAACTGGCGTTGATGCTTTGCGCAGTTCCCCGTGACGCGACTTGGAACTATTTTTCCCCGCTCCGTGAGAAATCCGGCCAAGGTTTTGGCATCTTTGTAGTCGATCCAACCAACTTTGTCGGCACAAAAGCGGCACACTTTGCGCCGGCCGGGCCCTCGTCTTCGAAACGGAACCTTCTCGTCGGCCGCCGGACGAGCTTTCTTTCCTGCTCCATCTTTCTGGGTGGTGGTTGTCATCGGTCAGTAACCTCCTCGACCGCTTCATCCTCTCTTGAGCTGCGATGCTCAACACCTCCCGTGAGGCGCTGGCTCTTGAGCACGTGCTCGGGAATACGCACCGTGATGAAACGAATCACCTCGTCCAGGATTTTTAGATTGCGCTCGAGCTCGTTGACGACGGCGGGTGTGGCGCGGTACCTCACCAGGTAGTAGACACCCTTCTTCTGCTTCTGAATCGGGTACGCAAGTTCTTTCAATCCCCAGCTTTTCACGGAAACGATCTCGCCGCCATGGTCTTGGATCAAGCTCCTCACGCGCGCATTAATCTCTTGCTGACGAGATTCTGGCGCCTCTGGATGTTGAACGTACAACGTCTCGTATTCTCGCATCACTCCTGCTCCTTCACATCGCGCGCGCACTCCGCAGCGGGCCTATTTTTCCGTTCCCCCCTTCGCTGGTTCACCGCCTGGGGCTGCAGCTTGTGCTTCGCCCACCATCTGAGCGCCTGAAACTTCCTCAACTGTGGGCGGCAAGACTGTAACCACGGGAAAATCTTCCGTGTACACAACCTCGACGCCTTCCGGCAAGCGTAATTCGCTCACGTGGATGGTATCGTGAATGCCCAGGTGCGAGACATCCACTTCAACGTGCTCGGGAATCTGCATCGGTAAACAGCGAACCTCAATTTCACGGCGGAGGGGTTGCAGGATTCCTCCAAGCGCGACTCCCGCAGCCTTTCCAACAAAGTGTAAGGGAGCTGAGACTGTCAGCTTGGCGGCCAGGTCCACTTCGTAGAAGTCCACGTGGAGGATCGCGCTCGAAACCGGGTGCAACTGCATATCCCGCACAACCGCCACGCACTCCTTCAAGTTCTCGTTTACTACCTTCAAGTTCTCGTTTACTAAACGAATCAAGTGGGCCCCCTCGAGGGCGGCAACCTTCTGACGGAACTCCCGGGTCGGCACGGCGAGCGCCAGAGGCTCGCGTTTTGGGCCGTAAAGGATCGCAGGCACCTTACCCGCACGCCTGAGCCGTCGTGCGGCACCTTTACCCAGCTCATCCCTAAGTTCCACCAGCAACTCGAGGATTTCCATAATTTACACTCTCCCGTAGCTGATCAGCGTCTTTGTGATTCAAACAAACAGGGAACTGATCGATTCTTCATAGTGGGTCCGCCGAATCGCTTCTCCCAGAAGGTGAGCAACGGACAAGACCCTCAGTTTGCTGCTTGCCGCAGCTTCGGGGCGCAAGGGGATCGTGTCCGTCACAATCAGTTCCTTCAGCAAGGACGCCTCGATCCGTTGCACGGCCCCTCCTGACAATACCGCGTGCGTGCAACAAGCGAAGACCTCTGTTGCCCCGTTTTCCATGAGCGCTTCCGCGGCTGCCGCCAAAGTACCGCCGGTGTCCACCATATCGTCGATGAGTACGGCTGTACGACCGCGGACCTCACCCACGATATGCATCTCCGCTACTTCGTTGGGCCGGGCGCGCCTCTTGTCGATAATCGCGAGGCCAGCGTCCAGGTGCTTGGCAAATGCTCGAGCACGCTCAACGCCTCCAGCGTCGGGCGATACTACCGTAATTTCGTCGGTGGGCAATCGCTCACGAATGTATCGCAAAAGTACCGGGGTCGCGAACAGATTGTCTACAGGCACATTAAAGAAGCCTTGGATTTGCCCCGCGTGTAGATCCACGGTTAGCACACGAGAAGCGCCCGCAGTCGTAATCAAGTCTGCCACCAACTTTGCGCTGATCGGCACCCGCGGGGCCACCTTGCGGTCCTGTCGGGCGTAGCCGTAATACGGAATCACGGCCGTAATGCGCTTTGCCGAAGCCCGGCGAAATGCGTCCAACATCAGTAGGAGCTCAATGAGATTATCGTTCACGGGCGTACAGGTTGATTGGATGACAAAAACATCTCCGCCGCGAACGTTTTCTTTGATTTCGACCAGGACTTCGCCATCGCTAAATCGCCGGACCTCCGCTGCCCCACGGTGCACACGGAGATACGCACACACCGCATCCGCAAGCGCTGGGTTTGAATTTCCAGCAAACACCTTGATCTCGTCGCGCACTGTAGGCCCCACGGACGCCAATCTGAATTAACTGGGCGGGAAGGATTCGAACCTTCGATTGCCGGTTCCAAAGACCGGTGCCTTGCCAGCTTGGCTACCGCCCATCACCCTGCACACCAGTAACAAAAGATCCAAGTTTGTGTCAGTGTTTGTAC